>JAAFHL010000332.1:3192-5723 GCA_013298365.1 Bacteroidota bacterium
GTTACAAAGAAGGCGAGATTTTGTTACAGGGCGAGTTTGTCTCCAAAGTCAAAACAGAATTAGATAAAATGGGCTATAAATATAAAGTTGCAGGGGTTTAAAAATAAATTCATAATTTATTTTTAAAAATAAAGAAACTTTGTAAGTTTGCACCGCATTTACTTCATACATAAATGCAACAAGAAAAAATGTTATAATAAATTTCACAATTTTACCGTAAAAAAGATGAATAATTTAGTCAAAATTGGGGTATATTACGATGGAAACTATCTCTCCAATGTAAGTAATTACTACTTTTTTCAACATGCAAGAAAATCTCGTATCAATATTGAGGGGCTTCACGCATTTATCAGAGAACAAGTAGGAGAAGTGGAGGAAACCGACCCCAAATTATGCAAAATTACAGATGCGCATTATTTTCGTGGAAGAATGAACGCAAGTGATGCCAAAGAACTCAACAAATTGTATTATGAGCGTGTATTTGATGACATGCTTATGCGTCAAGGCGTTGTGGCTCATTATTTGCCTTTAGTGGTGCGCAAAGATGGTTATAGAGAAGAAAAAGGGATAGATGTATATTTAGCACTAGAGGCGTTCGAAAATGCACTTCATAACAAATATGATGTGATGGTCTTGATTGGCTCTGATGGCGATTATTTGCCACTTGTGCGCAAATTAAGCACACAAGGCATTCGTGTCATGGTGTTAAGTTGGGAATTTAACTATATAGATGAAAATGGATATGAGCGTGGACTCACTACTTCGCAAGATTTGCTTGAGGCTGCCACTTATCCTGTTTCTATGCTTGATACCTTAGATGACAGAGGCATGAGAAATGATGTTTTGGTAAATAATATGTTCAAAGCTTTTGAAATCAAGCCTATACCCAAAATTCAGGTTGATGATGAACTGAAAACAAGCACTATTTTTAGCCTTCACAAGGAAAAAGGATATGGTTTTATTTCTTATCCACCCGATAATATTTTCTTCCATTTTTCCCATATGGCAGAAGGTGAAGACTATAATCAACTTGAAGAAGGTGATGACATACAATTCTATCTTGGTGTAAATGAAAGAGATGGAAAAGTATTGGCAAAACAAATTCATAAGGCAACAAAAGAATAAACATTGTAGTTAAGCTACAAGGAAAAAAGGAATAAGGAATAATATATTTTCCTTGTTCCTTTTTTTGTAAATGAATCAAACTTTTAATTTTCAACTATTTATATGAATATTTCCGATATAGAATTAGAAATCATAGACGAGTTCAGCCTTTTTGACGACTGGACGGACAAATATCAATACATTATCGAAATGGGGCAGACTTTGCCGTCTATTCCTGCGGCAGATAAAACCGAAGAAAATTTGGTGCGTGGCTGTCAGTCGCAAGTATGGCTGACTGCGGAGAAAAAAGATGACCTTGTCATTTTTCATGCAGACAGTGATGCCATTATAGTCAAAGGCTTGATAGCCATGATGGTGCGTGTACTTTCGCATCATTCTGCTACTGAAATTATTCAAGCAGATTTGAGTTTTATAGATAAAATTGGCTTGCGAGACCATCTTTTTCCAACACGAGCAAATGGCTTGAATGAAATGATAAAGAAAATGAAAATCTATGCGGCAAAGGGGTAAATGCCTGATAGCAATGCTTTACATCAACCATTTTTCTGCGAATTTCTCTCTACATTAGGATTAAGAGAAATTGTCATTAGGAATGAAAAAAATTTCGGCACACTTCGACAAAGCTCATTTCGGCAGGCTCACTTCGGCACAGCTCAGTACAAGCAATGCAGCGCAGTGGAGTCAGCTCAACACAAGTAAATAAACGGATAATCTATCTTGAAATTCACGCAAAGCCGCAAAGGGGCAAAGAAAACAATATCAATACTCTGCGGCTTTGCTCCTTTTTTCTTTTCGTGGAGATTATCTACTTATTTTTGAACTGTTCCTTAGAGAAAAGAAAATGATAAATATTATTTTTTTATGGAAAAAGTATATTTTTGTGATATAAGCCCCCAAATGCTACCTATTTAGCAAATCGCATAAAAAACACGAAACCTTTGCTTTTCCCAAATCAAAAGCCTATTTTTGCCTCAAAATACGTATCTTATCCTATGCTTTCTATACGCAATCTACATATTTCATTTCATTCGCAAAGCGAAAAAGTTTTGGCGGTAGAAGGCTTGAACTTGGATTTGGCTGCAGGCAAAACGCTGGGAATTGTCGGAGAGTCGGGCAGTGGGAAGTCGGTTACAAGCTTGGCTATCATGCGTTTATTGGGCAAAAATGCAGAAATCAGTGCAGATACTTTGCGTTTTGAAGACAAAAATATATTAGAACTTTCGCCTGAAAAAATGCGGGCTTTGCGGGGAAAAGAGATTGCCATGATTTTTCAAGAACCTATGACTTCGCTCAATCCTGTTTTTACTTGTGGCTATCAAGTCGCAGAGGCTTTGACCTTGCATACAACTTTGTCTAAGCAAGCAATCAAGGAAGAAGTCATTCGTTTGTTCCAAAAAGTGGAATTG
>JAAFHL010000334.1 GCA_013298365.1 Bacteroidota bacterium
AAAATAAGCAGGTTTGTGTCCGTGGCGAAGTTCAAAAATTCAATGGAACACCACAAATTGAAGTCAAAAATGCGAAGAAATTGAAGATTATGGAAGATGAAAAAGAATAAAATGTTTACAACTTATACAAAAACAGTTTTTCTCAATAAAAACGGGGTTGCAACCCCATTTTTATGGAGAAAAACGAGGATTTTGCAGTTTGTTACAAATCGCCCAAAATTTTCCGCAAATCGTAGTAAGCCGTTAAATAGTTATATTCTGCTAAAATAACATTCACTTTTGCATTATCTAACTCATTTTCAGCATCTATAATGTCTTTATAGGTAATCAAATCACCTTGAAAACGCTTGCGCAAAAAGGCTAAATTTTCTTCGGCAAAAGCAACTTGCGTTTGTTGAATCTTGATGTCTTCTTGCGCACGAGACAAGGCACTTTGCGCCTGTGCAATCTGTATATGCGTATTTTCCTCCCACTCCTTCACCTGCGATTCCGTTTGCGAAATGCGCAGTTGATTTTGCGAAACCAAGGTTTTATTTTCCCAAAAAGGATTCAAATTCCAATTCATGCGCACACCCAAATACACAACGGGAAAATTATTGATTGCGTCTCGATTTGTATTATCAGGATTTGGTTCGCCATTTGCCAGTTTGTTATCGGCACTAAAATTGTCGCCAAGCGGCACAAAATACAAAACATTATTGGTCTGTGTTTGATAACCTGTGTAGCCGTATAGCGACAAAGTAGGATATTTTTTGGCTTCCAATTTTGCGATTTGATTTTCCGAAAGTCGAATTTGAAGCTGTTGCTGACGGAAATAAGGCAGCGTTTTGAGTTCTGTTTGCGCTGTAATTGGACGATAAGCGGCAATTTCATTTTGCAAAATCGGCAAACTATCTGTCAAAACAATTTTCTTTGACATATCTATGCCCGCATTAAATTTCAAAATTTCTTCGCTAATACGAATACTTTCTTCTTGCTTACGAATTTCCCCCAAAGTTACCGCAATTTGATTATCCACTCTTTTGCTTTCAATACTTTGCAAAATGCCATTATTTACTTTGCTATCCACATCTTTTTTATCGGCGGTGAGGCGAATCACCGTTGCTTTTTGCTGTGCCAAACGAGTTTTGTTTGCCAAAACATTTGCATAACTTTTCACTACGTTATAAACAAGCTCATCGCCATCACTTTCCTGTGTAATCTTGGAAAGCTCATAATTTAATTCCGCTTGATGAATGTCATAATCTATTTTTTTGTCAAAAAAGTTATAAGTTGCATCAGCAGAAGTTGTTGCATTCCATATTTTACCAAACCTTACCAAACTTTCATCAGGACCAAACACGCCCGCAGGAATCACACTTTTTTGCAAAGCGATATTTGCCCGCCCATCAGAACTCACATTTACTTGTGGGTAACGGCGCATCATTGCCTCCAAAATCTGCGTATGCGCCACATCTTCGGCAATTTTGTCGGTTTTGAGTTTGGTTTTATTTTCTAAGGCAGCTTTTTTTGCCGCTGCCAAAGAAAGGGGAATCATGTCATTTTGTGCCAACAGTAAAAATGGCAGATTTATACAAAAAATGAGGATATGTTTTTTCATCGTTGCAAAACGTTTGTAGCTACAAAACACCAAAATAAGCAAATTTGTTTTGGTAGCAACCCTGTCAGGGTTATACTTTGTTTACCTATCTGTATATGTATCAAAAGTTATTACAGGCTGTTACAAACAGTTACCTTTTGTTAGGACATAAATGAGGGCGTTTCGAACAAACATGTTATACTTTCTGATTTATTGCATCTTTTTTTGTTAGAAAAGACTTATCTTTGCAAAAAAAACACCATGCAAAAACTCACACTCATTCTTGCACTTTTTATGATAGCTTGCCAAAAAGAAATAAAGCTGCCGCCGAGTAAAATTCCTCAAAAAGTAGTGGTAAATTGCTTGTTTTCGCCTGCAAAACCATGGGATGTATTTGTATCATTGAGTACAGATGCGGCAAATTCAGTGCCGCCTATTGTAGAAAATGCTACAGTTACGATTTTGAAAGAGGGACAATTTTGGGAAACATTGACCTACAAAGCAAACGGAGAGTATATAGGAAGCAGCTTTCCCCAAGCGAATCATCATTATTCTATAGAAGTAAAAGTGCCGAATTTTGAAACCGTAACTGCCACAGATAGTGTGCCAAGTGCTGTAAAAATACAAGATGCTTTTTTTACGGCAAGGAAAGTAACAAATACGGAAGGCACTCCGTTATTTCAACAAACAATTTTATTCAAAGACCCACTTTTAGAACAAAATTTCTATCAAATATATGGAGCATTTGATTATTATTTGGTAACAGATATCTGGGGCGTATTTTACCCATTTTATAATGTGAGTTCATATTGTCTGAGCGATGAAGCTGTAAAGGGGCAGACTATTTCTTTTGTTACTACAACTACTATAACAGAACGTCCTGCTGTATTTACTGATAGTATCTCGGGTACTCGTACTATCTATCTTTATTCTCTTTCTCCCACGCATTTCAAGTTTGTCAAAACAGGACACATACAAACTGTCAATAATTTTGAAGGAATAGACACTTGGGGTTCTGCCCTTGCGATTACCGAGCCTCAAAATATCTATTCCAATATACAAGGAGGGCTTGGTATTTTTGCGGCGTATAATTCAGATACGATGGTTACGAGGTATATAAAATAAATTGGATTAGCCGTTTCGAGGGTCTTCGACCGCTCGAAAGGCACTCAAAATCACTATCTTTTGTCTATCAACCTTCCGAACGGTCTCAAAATCACTATCTTTTGTCTATCAACCTTGCGAACGGTCGCAGACCTTCGCAACGGTTAATAAAAACAAACATGAATAAAACAATTTTACTAAGTCTTTTTTGCCTGATAAACAGTTATTTAGCTGCTCAAAATGTAGTAATAAGCGGCTATATTTATGCCGCAAAAACGCAAGAATCTTTGATTCAAGCCACAGTAGAGGTACTTGGCACAGAAAATGGAGCTTTGAGCAACAGCACAGGCTACTATATTTTGCATGTAAAAGCAAATGATAGCCTCACCTTGCAAGTGAGCTATATTGGTTATGCTACCCGTCAAATTACGCTTGTTCCCACTGCATCTACGATGCTCAATTTTGCGATGGAAATAAGTGATGTTGCTACGGATACTTTACTCATTTCCAATGCTTTGTCTCCGAATAAACAGCATCAAATGAGCAGTATTCAACTCCAAGCAAAAGACATTTTGCGAATGCCTACGATTTTTGGAGAACCCGATGTGTTGAAAGCGATTCAACTCATGCCTGGTGTGCAAGCAGGAGTAGAAGGCACTGCGGGCGTGTATGTGCGTGGTGGTAGCACCGACCAGAATTTGGTGTTAATAGATGACATTCCCGCCTATTATTTGCAGCATCTTGGCGGCTTTTTGTCTATGTTAGATGCCCAATCTATTCAACATATCAATGTGCTAAAAGGAGCTTTTCCCGCACGTTATGGTGGCAGGTTGTCTTCTGTGATAGATATTCGGCTCAAAGAAGGTGGAAAAGAAAAAAGACATACTACTTGGGCTGCGGGTTTTTTGTTGGCAAAATATGCAACCGATGGACCGATTGGCAAAAACAAAAAAGCAACTTTTTTAGCAACATTGCGCTTTACACCGATTGGACCTGTGGCGGCAGTAGGTTCTGCGATTGGCACAAAAGGCACACGCATCAACGGTTTTAATGCGTATGACATGGTGCTAAAATATAGTTTGCCCCTTGACGAAAACAACAAATTGAGTATGCACTTTTATGCAGGAGAAGATAGGCTTTTTGGCTGGATTCCCAATGCAAAATCCAAAGACACCTTGCAGACTACCGTTCAAAATGCCCGTCTTTCGATAGATTGGCACAATCGTTTGGGCGGGGTGAAATGGCATCATTTATATTCACCTAATTTGGTGCATACAATCACCGTAGGTTTTTCCAATTTTTCGAGTAAATCCGATTTTTATACGATTAGCAGAAAAGCAGAAAATAACGAATTTTTAGCATCATCTAATGCAGGACTCAAATCGGGCGTTTCCGATATTATCACCAAAGCAGATTGGGAATATATTCCTTCGGCAAGGCATCAAATCAAATGGGGTGGCTACCTCACAGGACATCAATATACGCCAGGCATCAGTCATTATGAAGTAAAAATAGAAGATTCTACTTTTACAAGTCCTACCCAAATAAAGCCTATTTATGCCTTAGAATCAGCGATATATGCAGAAGATGAAATGGCTTTAAGCGATAAATGCAGCCTCAATGCAGGGTTTCATGTTTCTCATTTTTTAGTCAGAGGGAAAAATTATTGGGGCTTTCAACCTCGAATAAGTATGCTCTACAAACTCAATTCTCAGCTTTCTCTCAAAGGCTCTTTCAATCAAATGCAGCAATACTTGCATCTACTTACCACTTCTTATATCAGTTTTTCGTCCGATTTGTGGGTGCCTCCTACCGACAAAGTTGCGCCACAACAAGCCTTACAAACCGCTTTTGGCATGGCTTATCAAACGAAAAGTCGTATCAATCTTGAAGCCGAAATCTATTATAAACGTCTCTCTCATCAAATTACCTATCAAGAAGGTAATAGTTTTAACAGCGTAAATACGCAATGGGAAGACCGAATAGCTACAAATGGTACAGGGAATATCGCAGGTTTGGAAGTATTGGCACGTAAAGACTACGGCAAACTTACGGGCTGGACAAGTTACACGCTTTCTTTCAATCGCAAGCAATTTGCTGACATAAATGGGGGGAAAAGTTATTGGGATACGTATGACCGCCGCCACAATGTAAATGTCGTCGCAAACTATCAATTTTCGCCTCGCTTGCAACTTTCTGCAAACTGGACTTTTTCCACAGGTCGTCCCGTTGCGATTGCCGACCTCAACTATTCGAGTGCGCAGTCGGTGGGCAGCTTTACGGGAGGGGGGAATAAGCCTTATGATTTTAGTTTCATCAATGCACAATATTTTTCCGAAAAAAACAGTCGCCGAATGTTGGCATATCACCGTTTAGATATAGGTTTGCAGTTGATAAAGGCAAAAAAGCGAGGCATGAGAACGTGGAATTTAGGGCTTTATAATGCCTATAATCGTTTGAATCCTATGTTTTATTACTACAAAAAAGACGGCAAAGACATCACATTATATGGGCTAACTTTGTTCCCAATTTTGCCAAGTGTGAGTTATACAAGGAGTTTTTAGGGCATAAGTATGAGTTGCAAAAAAACTAACAAGGTAATTTAGTGTTAAAAATTGATTATCATGTAGTTATTACAACTTTCAACTCTCCACTTTTAACTATCAACTACTTATATAGTAACTTTTCTACCCAAAAAACGTATCAAGATTTCACTTTCTCACACAATTTTCACAAAATGGACGACAATCTTTCAACACTCGAAGAAACGAACATAGAAGCCTTGCAAGCCCAAAAATCTGCTTTATGGAAAATGCTACTCCTTTCCGCAGGTTTTGATATTGCGATGTTTTTTCTGGAACTTCCTTTGGATTTGGAATTTTTGGGAATGCCAATCGTTGTAGATGAAATCATGGGCTTTTTTCTCTCAAAATGGGCGGCAGGCACTAATATTGACCTCAAAATGCGTTATAGAATTGTGGGTTTGTTGCCGATTCCAGGCATAACGGCGATTTCTTTGCAATGT
>JAAFHL010000335.1 GCA_013298365.1 Bacteroidota bacterium
ATTTTCAGCTTTTCTGCGATTTTCAGATTTTCTGCGATTTTCAGCCTTTCTGCGATTTTCAGATTTTCTGCGAATTTTCAGTTTTTCTGCGAATTTTCAGTTTTTCTGCGAATTTCAGTTTTATATTTATTTATAAATAATTGATTACCAGTTAGTTTTATTTTTTTCCATGATAGCCCATAACGATGACATTGACGCATACTGCCCCCTTTTGCCTGTGGCGTTTGGATTAGGGCAGTTGGCGGCAATGAATTTTGTTAGGCGCATTTTATTCTTTAAATTCCTGTATTTTATTACTTACTTCCATCAAATTATCTGGTTCTTCTTGTAATATTCCTACTATTTTACCATTTTGCCATTCAATAATTTTAGGATTATGAAATTTTTTAATATAATTCTTGTATTCTCCATTATAACATGCTCTATAGTGGGGTATATTACCCGAGTTCTTACTTTTAAGATACGATTTTGTCTGTTCCTTTTCATCACCTAAAAACAATACATATATTGGCAGATTTGGGCTTTGTTTCAGCATCTTGTTTACCGTTTGCAGCGTAAAATCTACACAAGGACCACAACTTTTTCCTATGGGGATTGTTACAATCAATGATTTCTGTTTTACAGTTGCCTCTGGTATCAATGCTTTGAGCATAATATTATAGTCTTCCTTGTTACCCATTTTGTTTTTACTATTAGTATTTGTAGGCGTTATTTTGGGTTCATTAACAAATGAAAATTGATAAAAATCAAGGTGCATTGAGTCTGTTAAAACCGTAATATTTCTCTCTCTATAAAAAATCAAACCTTTTTGGGAAACACATAATGGTTCCCCCTTGACGTTATTCGCATATTCACTTTCACCTAATAACTGAAAATTGCTATCTAATACCATCATTCCAAATCGTTCTTTTCCTTGTTCAGAGAGCGAAGCTGTGGTATCGACTGGCAACCCTAAAAAACGATAATACTGCTTTTTATAGAAATCAGTATAAGTCCAGTTATAACGTCCTTGCTCATTATACAAAGTACTTGGTTTTACTATTTTATTAGAAGGGATAGGTTTTATTGAATCAAATAAATGTGTGGGGCAGTAGTATTCTTTAACCCTATTATCTACAAAACTATATATATTGGAAGAAAAACCATAAGACATTATCGGCGATTCATCTAAACCCAAGCCGATTATTCCTATCTCATAACTATCTGAATACCAATTATAATCAAAAACATAAGAAGGATATTTAATTGGTATAAAGGCTATTTTTTCTGTTTTTAAATTGTATGAGCAAACACTAGGCGTATTTCTATATTTTTTTCTATTTTCTGTCCCCAAAAAGCCAAATTTTCTATAATGAAAATATACATCTCCATGAGATGAAATAGGAATCGCATCAGAGTGAATAGCATATGTAAGACTCCCTAAAGAATCGGTTTCTTTTTTATATTTTTTTCGAGTCTGTAAGATAACGGATTCGCTTTCAAAAGGATATACTTTTATTACATTTCCCTTGTCATTTCCCATAAAAAATGTACTATCTTGAACACCGTTTGAACTGTAGGCAGATTCGCAAAAAACAAAAATAGAATCCATATTGACATATTTTAATGCAATAAATACTTGATTATGCATTTGTGGATAATATATTTTTTTAATTAGCAGTCCTGTATTTATATCATACAAACCAACTATACCTTTTTTTAAATTATTATCAATGAAAGCACACGCCAATTGCTCTCCATTACTATTTTCTACGACATGGCACGAAACACAATACACATTAGGTTCTGGAATAGGTAAAGTAACAGAAAAAACATGTTCATATATAACTTGAGAGTGCGTATTTTTATTTGATGCGTTAAAACAGCCTATCCCACACAATATGGCTATAAGTATTAAGAATGTATATAATTTCATAATAACAAGTAAATTATAAGTTGCTAATATTAATTTGGGTTCGCAGACTTTATTCTATATTTTGATAGCTAAAGCCTACTATTCCAATAAAAAAATTCATATGTTATTTTTCACTTGTTTCTGCGCAAGATTTTGATGAAAAATAAATATCAAATTCGAAGAGTTTCAGTATTTTGTAATATCCGTCCCTCTTCGAACCTTGGTTTTCATATATATAGAATCAATAATTTCTACATATTTTTAACATAAAATCCACCAAACCCAACCATCACTGGCAGTTTGCGTTTTACAATTACTTCCACTGGTTAAACATGGGACTGCTTGCGCATCAGAATAAAGGTTGCAGCCAGGTCCATTAGTTTCATATAGTTCTTTGTTGCTAAAAAAATACTGCTCAATCATAACATTGTCGCCTGCACGAAAAACATATACTTCACTAAATTCAAACTGACCTTCTCCTTTAGGAACATAATTCTCATCAACGATTACTTCTTGATATAAGCGCCTTAAGTTTGCTAAGATTACCTCCTTATTGGCGGGATAAGTTTCAGCTCTTGTTACTGGTTTTGTTGTTATTGTTTCAACAACAGGAGTAACTTTTTCTGTACTGCAACTCATTAATAAAGCAGCAGAAAACACAAATAAAAAAATCTTTTTCATGATTTAATTAGTTAAAAATTAAATAATTCTATTACAAATCCCTTACTCTATTTCGGATTTTCAGGGCATCCTCCATTTTAAATAGCAAAATAGATTTTAAAATTATATTTACGCGCGATTATACATTTCAAAACTCATTAAACTATTTTCTTGCGCCTAACGATGGTGCTGATGACGTGCCGCCCGTTTGCCTTGTGCGTTTGCCTTAGCGGCATGTACAGCAGCACTTTGTTATAGGCTTTTATTTATTCCCTTAACCAGTTTTGCTTCTTTTCCGCCATTCCTTCCGCTTTTTCCGCTAAGCAGCCCTACTTTTCACGCCAATTTTCCAATTTTCGATACAAACCTAACTACTTCTTGTATAATTTGCAAATATTTTCTGCGATTTTTCAGACTTTCTGCGATTTTCAGATTTTCTGCGATTTTCAGCCTTTCTGCGATTTTCAGATTTTCTGCGATTTTCAGTTTTTCTGCGATTTTCAGTTTTCTGCGATTTTCAGTTTTATATTTATTTATAAATAATTGATTACCAGTTAGTTTTATTTTTTCCATGATAGCCCATAACGACAAAATCTACGCCTGTGCCTGCTGTGCGTTTGCCTTGCGTTTCGGTTAGCAGGCATGGGCGGAGATGAACCTGTTGGTGGCTTTTTATTTTCATAAATTACTATGCAATTCAATTTCAGGCATTTCATCATAAGTTTTCCCATTCAATAATCTGCCATTTGCCTTTTTTCTTTTTCCGCCCCACTGTTTGAAGAAAAATGCTACACCAGCTTTCTCACACTGTGCTTGAATATCAAGCACCCAATCTGGCTTCATTGGTCTTGGCTTATGTCCACTTTCTCCTCCGACAATTACCCAGTCAATATTTTCAAGATTCAATTTTTTTAGCGGACCGATTAGCGGTTCTAACGATAGAAACTTAACTTTTGCCTTAGTCTGCTGTAATAAAGTTATGCGTTCTCTAACTTTATCATTTTCAACAGAAACTCCCATCCAAATATTATGTGTCCACTTTAATTCTTTGTGAACTTCTAATAATCGTTCAGCACGCTTTGTAAGTACCTGAAAAACATGCTGCGGATTATCATTCATTACTTTAAAAACTTGTTGGATAAAATCAAGTGGAATATCTTTATGAAATAAATCACTCATTGAGTTTACAAAAACTACTTTTGAGTGTTTCCATGTGTACGGAATTTTTAACGCATCTGGATGTATGCGTACTTCAAAATTATCCTTATACTTTTCAACGCCCATTGCCTGTAAGCGTTTAGACATAATTTCTGCATAACAGAATTTACAGCCCGCTGAAATTTTAGTGCAACCCGTTGTCGGATTCCATGTCATTTCTGTCCATTCTATACTTGTTTGTGCCATAAATTTAAAAAGGTAGAGAATATTGATTGTTTGAATATACTTTGATTTTATTCCAAAATTCGTTTCCTAAACCATGTTTTGAGTAAAAAGCAAGATGATACAAAGGTAAATTTTTTACATTTGAACGAATTTCTTGTTTTTGAGCTGGTTCTTTATAGCCTAAATTTGACATATTTGAATCATACTTGCTTCCCAAAAAGTGAATTATACTTTTATTTTTAGACTTTTCATAATCTTCTCTCCATCTATCATTATCTATAAATTTTGCTATTCTTTCGCTTTCTTCCCTTAAATATATATCCATATTACGATTTGCATCCATTGCTAATGCTAATAGAACCAAAAAATCAATATTATAGTTTTGACTTAGAATTTTTAATGTTTGGAAGTCCAAATTTAATGAATAAGGATCTACAAAACAAAAAGATAATACAGTACTTTCTTTTGAATATTTCGGAATAGCATTTTTGACCTCGTGAATGAGATTATTAGAGTCTCCGTGAATTAGTTTAACATTTTTGTCTGGAAAATCTCTTTCAATTCTTGTTTTTAGCGCAAGAAAACGTTTAGGGTCTTGCTCACAAAATATATAATGACTAAATGTATTAGGTAAAGATAATGCGATAAGCGACGACGATTTAACTATCTTTCCAGTATCTTTAATTTTTGAATATCCAGCACCTGCAAATAAGTCAATGTACACTAATTTACTCCATTTACTTTTCATACTTGTAGTAAATATATCGCAATATGCACCCAATAATCTGTATTTCTCCTCAGACCATTGCCTAACTTCTGGAATATACAAATTATCGTCAATAACTTCTATTATTGGATTAAACTTCATAAGATTTATATTTATTTTATTTAGTGTTTTTTATACTTGCCACCAACGCTAATATTGACTACGTGGCTTTTGCGCTTCGATTAGCAGCGTTGGATAAAAGCCATGGAAGGCAATATATTTGTTGGGAGATTTTATTTTATTTTATTTATTTTTAATTTACCTATTTCTGAACTATTTGTATAACTACTTAAAACAAATATCTCAAAATCAATATTTTATAAAAAAATCTTATCCATATAGTCTAATAATTAACATTTATATTAGGTCATTTATATCGCCAAAGTTCGTTTTTATCCCAAAAATCTTTAGCCTCTTCACTTCCATATTTATATGCTGTTTCAATCCAATATGCTGCTTGTTTTTTATCTACTATACATCCTTCTCCATAGAAATATGATATTCCTAGATTTTTTTGGGCATTTGAATCTCCCTGCTTTGCTGCTTCGTTAATCCAATAAAACCCATTATAATAATTTTTTATGGTGCCGTTGCCTGTATAATATAAAACGCCCAAATTACCCTGTGCCATGGCATATCCCTGTATTGCCGCTTTTTCATACCAATAAAACGCTTTATTTAAGTCTTTTAACACTCCTTTTCCGAGTTCATACATTAAGGCTAAATTATATTGTGCTACTGCCTCTCCCTGCAAGGCGGCTTTTTCATACCAAAAAAGTGCTTTTGACAAGTCATTTGGTATTCCTTTTCCGTATTCATAGCATATCGCCAGGGTGCAATTTTAAAATAATGTAAAAAGTTATTATATTTGTATTCCAATAGTGGAAATGGTCAAATAATATTGAAAAAATGGCGACGAAATTAGAAAAGAAAGTAGAAAATGGGGAAGTATGGTTCC
>JAAFHL010000336.1 GCA_013298365.1 Bacteroidota bacterium
GAAACTTTTGGGTGTGGAATATATGGGGACTTGCCCAGCAAACACAAGGGTAAATTACAATACTTGGCAGTTTCAAAATGCTGCTGACCCACTGTACTTTTTTCCGACAAATGACTTACAGCGTTATGGAAAATTGGGTTCAGGATTAAATCATCGTCCTGATTTTGACCAAATTAGTGCAAGTATTCAAAATGCAAATAATCGTTCAAACCTAATGTCAGTAGGTCCTGTGGCAAGGCTCAATCCTGGCGAATATGTAGATGTAGCTTTTGCGGTTGTTTTGGCAAAAAGAGTGTTTGATGGACAAGCTGCTTCGGCAAATACGCCTGCGCAAAAGGCAAATCTTATCAAAAATGCGGAATGGGCGCAAACGGCTTACTATGGCGAAGATGCCAATAGAAATTGTATATTAGATGATGGGGAAGACAAAAATGGAGATGGAAAAATTACCCGATTTGTATTGCCTTCTCCGCCCAATATTCCTGCAACAAAAATCGTGTCAAGCGACAAAAAAATAGAAGTATATTGGACAGACAATGCAGAAAAATCCATTGACCCCATTTCTAACAAACAAGATTTTGAAGGCTATCGTTTATACAAAACCCAAGTAGGTTTTGATGTACAAAAAACGACTGACATTTTCAATTCTTTGCAGCTTGTGAGCGAATGGGACGTAAAAGGGGATAGACTTTCGTATGAAACAGGTTTTGATGCGATAAAATTGCCCACACCGATTACTTTTGAAAACGATTCAAACCTATATACCTACAAATATACGTTTGACAATATTGCAAATGGCTGGCAACATGTAGTTTCCCTTACGGCTTACGACCAGGGCGACAAGGTAAATAATTTAGAACCTTTGGAATCGGCTTCTTTGGCAAATTTGACGCATGTTTTTGCGGGAAAACCTGCTAATAATAAGTTTACAAATGGAGAACCTTTTGCTTATCCGAATCCTTATTATGCACAGGCATCTTGGGAGGGCATTTCTACGTTTGAGGAAGATAGGAAATTGTTGTTTGCTAACTTACCCAAAAATGCAGAGGTACGTATATATACAGTTGCGGGGGATTTAGTAGATGCTTTTGAGCATCACAGCGATTACAATGGCAGCGATTCTCGTTGGTTCGAGACCTATTCTAATCCAGATAAAACGGTTTTTTCTGGCGGCGAACATGCGTGGGATTTGCTTTCAAAAGATAGTCAAGCAATTGCAAGAGGTTTGTATATATTTGTGGTTAAGGATTTAGATGCAGGGAAGATTTTTAGGGGGAAATTTGTGGTTATTAAGTAATTTCACGCAGATGAACGCAGATTTTACCACAGATTTTCGCAAATGGGCATTTCGGCTACGCTCAATGACCATTTGCGAAAATCTGCGAGAACTGTAACCAAAAGAATTTTATTCATGATAAACAAAATAAAAATAGAAAACTATAAATCCGTTGTCAGCCTTGAATTAGAATTGGGGCGGACAAATGTGTTTATTGGCGAAAATGGCTGCGGAAAAACCAATATTTTGGAGGGGATTGCTTTGGCTGCTGCGGCAGCAGGAAATAAATTAGATAATGAGTTTTTGGTAGCAAGAGGCGTGAGGGTAACAGAAAATGAATTGATGAGGTCTGCTTTTGTGAAAAATGAAGATGACATAAATGTCCAATTATTAAACAAAAGTGAGGAAGATTCTTTTAATTTTAATTTATTCTATGAAAGACAATTTTTATTAGAAAGGTGTAATGAATATGAAGTATTAAAATATGTTAATGTCAATAAGTCAGGAGCAACAAGCATAAGGGAAATTATTCAAGAATCCGAATTTTTTTATGAAAAAAGAAAAAAAATAGCCGAAAAATTAGGCATTTCCACCTTCCTCAACTACGCACCCGAAAATTACTTTTTGCGTAGATTTGAAGAAGAAGGACAAATTCGTCCGCTTGGCATTAGAGGAGAAGGTTTATTTAAGCATTTGGTAGATATTTATCGCACAAAGCCAGAAATATTGGAGAAAATCAGCGAAAAACTGCGCTTAATGGGTTGGTTTCAAGGCTTTGAAATTCCCAAAGATTTGATGTTTACCGAAAGAAGGATTAATATTAAAGACAAATATTTGCAGGAGTTAGATTTTTTTGACCAACGTAGCGCAAATGAGGTTTTTTTGTATTTGTTGTTTTATTGCACCCTTTTTATGAGTGAAAAAACGCCTCCTTTTTTTGCCATAGACAATATAGACAATGCGCTCAATCCCAAATTGTGTCAGGAACTTATCAAACAACTTACACAACTTACAAAAGATTATAATAAAACCATGTATCTCGCACCCTTAAATTACGACCGTTTTTTCAAAAAGGTTTTTTCGGAATTGCGCATTGCCAAACAATTTTTAGAAGATTTTTTGGGCGTAGAAATCGAAGAAATTACAGAATTTCCGGTTCAGCATAAAGTTACAGATGCCGCTACGCAGGTAGAATTTGACTATCGTTGCAAAATAGAAGGGCATTATGTGATTATAGATATGCAGCAATGGTATAAACCAGATGTTGTGAAGCGATTTTATTTGTATCATACTTTAAATTCTGCTTTGCAATTGGAGCATTTGCCCTATAAAAGTTTGAATTTTGGGGAAGGAAAAGAGCGAAAAATACGAGATTATAATAGCTTAGAATCGGTGATAACTTTGGTATGGATGGCAGAAGATATGTTGGGTTTTAGCGAAGATTATGTAAGCTATATGCTTACGCCTCAATTAGTTGCAGATTTTGTAAAGAATGATTTTTTGTGGAAAAATGAAGATATTCAAGCGATTTTGGCAGAAAGAACAAAATTATTGACGGTTTTAGGCAATAAAACAAAAGAAATAGATTTTTTGCAAAGCAATCAATTAATCTATCTTTTTCAGAAAAATATCGTTAAGAATCATAAAATGACAAAGTATTTTCGTTGGTTTGACTTTGCGCAAAAAACGAGAAAAGAGAATAATACAAAGGCAGAATTTGAAATCTACGAAAAAGATGAGATTTTTGCAGAAATGATGCGAAGATTAAGCAAAGAAAACCTGCCCCCAGAAGATTGGACGTATGTAACAAATGAGGCGGAAATGTGGGAAAGAGTCAAAAGATATGAAGAGGGTGTACTCAAAAAAGGTGAAAAGATAGGGATTGAAAAGGGCGTAGAAATAGGAAAAGAAATTGGGGTAGAAATAGGAAAAGAAATGGGGGTAGAAATAGGAAAAGAAATGGGGGTAGAAATGGGGGAAAACAAAAAGGAAGTAGAATTTATCTTACGTCTTCATGCCAAAGGAAAAACGGTAGCAGAAATAGCGGAATTGACCGATATATCAGTAGAAAGAATAACAGAAATTGTAAATTCGTAACATCATGTATCTTGCACCCTTAAATTACGACAGGTTTTTCAAAAAAGTTTTTTCGGAATTGCGCATTGCCAAACAATTTTTAGAAGATTTTTTGGGGGTAGAAATCGAAGAAATTACGGAATTTCCGGTTCAACATAAAGTTACAGATGCCGCAACGCAGGTAGAATTTGATTATCGTTGCAAAATAGAAGGGCATTATGTAATTATCGACATGCAGCAATGGTATAAACCAGATGTTGTGAAGCGATTTTATTTGTATCATACCTTAAATTCTGCTTTACAATTGGAAAGTTTGCCTTACAAAAGTTTGAATTTTGGGGAAGGAAAAGAGCGTAAAATACGGGATTACAATAGTTTGGAGTCTGTTATCACCTTGGTATGGATGGCAGAAGATATGTTGGGTTTTAGCGAAGATTATGTAAGCTATATGCTTACGCCTCAATTAGTTGCAGATTTTGTAAAGAATGATTTTTTGTGGAAAAATGAGGATATTCAAGCGATTTTGGCAGAAAGAACAAAATTATTGACGGTCTTAGACAATAAAACAAAAGAAATAGATTTTTTGCAAAGCAATCAATTAATCTATCTTTTTCAGAAAAATATCGTTAAGAATCATAAAATGACAAAGTATTTTCGTTGGTTTGACTTTGCGCAAAAAACGAGAAAAGAGAATAATACAAAGGCAGAATTTGAAATCTACGAAAAAGATGAGATTTTTGCAGAAATGATGCGAAGATTAAGCAAAGAAAACCTGCCCCCAGAAGATTGGACGTATGTAACAAATGAGGCGGAAATGTGGGAAAGGGTAAAAAGATATGAAGAGGGCGTGTTGAAAAAAGGCGAAAAGATTGGCATTGAAAAGGGGGTAGAAATTGGGAAAGAGATTGGGAAAGAAATCGGGGTAGAAATTGGGAAAGACTTAGGGATGCAAAAAAAAGAAGTCGAGTTTATAATTCGGCTTCATTCCAAAGGGAAAACTTTGGCAGAAATCGCAGAGTTAACAGACATTTCAGTAGAAAGAGTGGCAGAAATTATCGCACAAAAGTAAATTTTCATTATGTATCATATTTTTTATTTCATATTTTCATGAAAAAACATTTTCTCTCTCTCATGCTCTTGTCTGCTTCGGCGGCAATGATGGCACAAACCGCTGTAACAATTCAGCAAATACAAGATGTATCACAGCAAAACTTGGCAGCTTGTGTTGATTCATCTTCTTACAAAGGACAAATGGTTACCGTAAAAGGTACCGTTGTAATGCCTTTTGGACTTGCGGTAAATGGCTCTGGCGCAACGCAATTACGCAATCTTTGGATTCAAAATGGTACTGGTGCATTTTCTGGTTTAGATGTATTTGACTCAAATGCTGCCGATATTGACAACTTAGTCGCAGGTGATTCAGTAGAAATCACAGGCATGATTACCGAGTTTGGTCCTACGGGCGGTCCGCAAGTAGAAACAGAAATTGTAGGAATCACTGCCATCAATATTTTGGGAACAAATCGCCCTGTAAATTTCAAAACCATTAATTTGGGAGATTTGAATGATGCTTCACAAGTAAACATTCTTCCGACAGGAGAGCAATGGGAAGGCTCTTTTGTCGAAATTCAAAATGTGGAAGTAACCGCAGTTGTACCTTTTGGTGGAAATAGAGTAAGTTTCAACGTAAAAGATGCAAATGGAAATGCATTAAATGTTTCTGACCGTTTCAAAGTACAAAAACTACCTGCAGCCGGTGGCAATTTCGTTCCCCCTACGGTAGGAACGATTTATGCTTCCTTGAAAGGTATTTTGATGCACTCTCCTAATGGCTGCCTCAACTACAATGGTCGTGGCTATGAACTACATCCTTTTGATGTATCTCATTATGGATTTGGAACAGTTGTTCCTCCACAAATTTCTGCAATCACCGCAAACCCGATGGTGCCTACTTCTTCGCAAACCGTTACGATAAGTGCTAACATTGTGGACCCTAATGCGGGCGGTTCTGTGGCAAGTGCTACCTTGTATTATGCCGTAGGTGCTACAAATATGAGCTATACCGCTATGCCTATGACAGCAAGTGGTAATACCTATTCTGCTACAATTCCCGCACAATCTAACAATTCTTTTGTAAAATATTATATCTGTGCAACAGATAATGATACTTTAACGGCTTGTCAATCTAATGTACCTAATAACGCAAATCCTTTTGTTTATTTGGTAAAAGATAATGGATTGGAGATTTATGATGTACAATACACCCCATTCACAGATGGAAACTCT
>JAAFHL010000337.1 GCA_013298365.1 Bacteroidota bacterium
CCCCATTTCATATTGATTGAGTAAACATTGAAACAATTCTATAATATGTCGTGTGTGCTGCCCCATCGAAGCCTTGCTTAAAGCTTCGATGGGCGTTGCATATATTTCATTATTCAATTGATTGAGCAAATCAACCAGTTTTGTTAATGTTTGAGATACCGAAGAAAAAAGTGTCATTATATCTTTAATTTTAATAAGTCAGATATTTTATTTTGGTGCAAATATACAAGTCCTACGCAAGATGCCAAAACAATAAGTGCCAAAGCAAAGAGTTTTCCGCCATCATTTTGCACCACAATGCCCAAAACAAAAATATGAGAAGCAATTGCACCCGCCATAATGCCTACAGCCATGAGTGCGCCAAGCAAGGTTGTACGAGGAATTAGCAATAAAATACCTGCAATAAGTTCTGAAATGCCTGCAAAAATACGTCCAAAAGGTTCTACACCCAAGGCAGAAAAAATATATTTTGATTCTTCACTTCCACCAAATTTGAAATACAAAGTTTGTAGCAAAATCGCTGCGGCTACAATGCGCAATATCCAGATAAGTGCTTTCATATTTTGTTTATAGATATTATTTTTGTCTTATATGACCTTATATGCCTTATATGGTAAATCTTAATTAAAAAGTTTCTTCCAATTCGTCTCGGCATTTCTTTTCAGATTTGCTTCGTCTTTGTTCCAAGGTGTGAGCGTATTATTGAAATAGGCATTGTAAAAAAGATACAATTTCCCACCGATAATCTTGAAAGTTGCGGGGTCAATTTCTACTTTTTCGCCCGATTTTCCCATTGCATACGCACACCATCCGCCATATTGCGGCTCATACGCAGCAGGGTTTGCTTGTAACAAGGCTTTGTTTGCCGCAGAAGAACAATTATAAGTAACGCCATCTACACTCACCGCAAAAGAGCTGCTCCCTTTCACCGCTTTTCCTTGCTTGAAATAAGCCACAGGGTCGTAACCTTGAATGGCAACCTTGTTGCTAAGATTAAATTGTACAAGTCTTTTGCTGCTTTGTGCAAATAAACTACTGATTGTCAATAAAAATAAAATGCTTGTGATAAGATACTGTTTCATTTTGGAGAATGACTAAAATTATTTCACAAAGGTAATGTATCCATTACAAGCGATATGTCAGCTATTTTACAAAAAGTAAATATTTTAGGAAAAAATCATTTAAGTTGATGAATATCAAGTATTACTATCTCTTTTCGCTCATATTTCAATAAGCCATTTGTTTCAAATTCTTTCAGCAATTGTGTAGCCGTTTGACGAGAAGTACAAATGATATGCGCAATGTCTTGCTGCGTCAAATAGTTGGGAATCACTACCTTATTTCCCTCTGCTTTTCCCTCTTTTGTTGCCCATTCTTTCAAAAAATGAATCAAGCGACTTCTGGCATCTTTAAATACCAAATTGGAATAATTGTTTTTGAGTCTTTTGAACTTGAAGCCTACAATTTTGAGATAGGAATACGCCAATTCAGGATATTTTTGCATGATTTGTTCAAAATTTTTTAACAAAAAACTACATATAACTACTTCATCTGTAAGTACTTCTGCATATTCATTGCTGGGCGTAGAAGTGTCAAGGCTCAACTCTCCGAACAAATCACCTTTTTGAATAATTTCCTTAATACATTCATTTCCACTTTCATCTACTTCTACAATTTTGATATTTCCTTTTTTGAGAAAAAATATTCTGGCTTCTTCTGAATCTGAAAAATAAATAATTTCCCCTTTTTTTGCCTTTTTGTAACCAGGGATTACACACAACTGTTTGAGCTGCTCGTTATTTAGCACCCAAAAAAGTTTGTGGTCTCGCAAGTACCAAAATTTAATTTCATTAGTCATAAAAACATTCAGTTATATGAATAGAACTACAATATTAGCCAAATATTATGCAATTATCAACAACAGCCACCACCATCATAAAACCAAGTAGATTCGGAAATGAAAATATCTTTTCTTTGCAAATCAGCCAAAGCCTTTGCTGTTTTGTCGCAAATCGCCAAAGGCTGATTTTTTAATAAAGTATGTCCTTTTTTATCGTCAAAAAAAGCATCTGTCCCAAAATAAATAGCCGCTTTCCCTGTAAAAATGCAAGCTCCATCGGCTGGCATTGCATCTTTGATGGCACATATTTCTATACTTTCTATGTATATAAGTTCTTGTGTATCAAAGTTTTCAGGGTCTAATATACGATAAGGTCTTTTGGCACGTACTTCTATTGTTCCAAAACCCACTTCTGTTAATATATTGAGATAATCTGCCAATGGAATTGCGCCACTGAGACATAAAGCCCTTAGTTTATCATCATTTTTGAGATTTTCGGGCATGGATTGTTCGCAAATCGGGTCAGACAAAACCAAACGCCCATGAGGTTTTAGCACTCGATACATCTCTGCTAAAGCCTTTTTCAAATCCTCTGTTTTGAAAATGTTGAACAAGCAATTTTGTGCTGCCACATTTATGCTATTATCTTCGATAGGCAAATTCAAGGCATCTCCTTTGCGCAAATCCACAAAATCGGATTTGAACCAATCATTTTGCGTTTCGGCTTCTGCAAAATTTTGTTTACTTGCCTCCAACATTTCCGAAACCACATCAATGCCTATTACGCCTCCTTTTTTTCTGCTAAAATAGGCAAATTGAAGCAATTCCATTCCACCACCCACGCCCACATATAATATGGTAGGCTCATTGACCAAGTCTCGTGCATTTACCGTACTCCCACAACCATAGTTCATTTCTTTCATGATATTGGGAATATGCAGCCCTGGCAGTTGCCAGATTGGGTTAGTTGTGCAACACAGCCCTACGTCAGGCGTGAGGGCTGCTTGCTTGTATAAATCTTCTGTTGCGTGTAAGTAGCTCATTATCAATGTAAATCAAATGAAAGCGTTAAATCTCTGTTTCCATTTGCTTGATGGCAAGACACACATTTTTCGCCTTCTTTCGAAACGCTGTAAATGATTTTCCCATCATCTCCATACTGCGCCCATACCCAGCCCGATGCGCTATTTGCACCACTGCTTTTCATCATTGGCACAAGTTGTTTGAGCTTGTCACCATCATAGACTTCTTTTAAAACAATAGATGAATCGGGGAAAATAGAACCTGCAGGCAGCTTGCCTGTCGAATCTAATGCAGCCATAGCTTTGGCATTGAAACGCAATTTGAATGGTCCATGTGGGCTGCTACCTTTGGGCGATAAAATGACATTTTCTCCTTTGTAATAGGCAAAATTGTTATTTTTTAATAAAGCATACAATGAGCCATCTGCACTTGTTGGGTCGCTTTCAGCATTTTTGCCGCAGCCCGAAGTTGTTACGGCGATTGCTGCCACGAATAAAGCTAACATGAATTTGTTCATAATTTTGTAAGTTTAGAAGTACGATGAAGAATTTGCACATATAGTCGTGTAGCCTTACACAAGCTGACAAAAAAAGTGAAAAAAAATCATTTTTGGGAAATATTTTCTATTATTTTATTAGTAAGTCCTTCATTTTCAATAATTTTAATGTTTTCTTTTATTAGATTTTTTTTCAAAATACCTTCCAGCATTGCACTTTGCTTTTCATACAAAGCGCAGACACCACACATGGTATTATGCAAGCGCAGTTGCATATTTTCTACCCAAGAAAGTTTGAGATGATGTTTTTTCTCCATCAACTCAGTAGCTTTATGGCAAGACAAAAAAAGAAATTTCATGGTCTTTTATAGCTTAAATGCGTTTGATTCAATACATTTGCGAAGTTGCAATTTGGCTCTATGCAGAATCTGCCAATAGTTAGTCGCAGAAATATTCAATTCCTGACAAATTAGACTTGTTTCTTTTTCTTCCAAATAAGTAGCAAACACACAAATATAGGCTCTTTGCGCAAGATTTTGGAGGCAATTATACAAGATTGTTCTAAATGTCTCATCATCTAATAAGTGAATTTCCTCCTCTTTCCACAATTTGGGAACTTGGTCTTTTTGCCAATTTTCATTTTTATCAAAAAAAACAGACGCATTTCCTGCCTCAAAAGAGATTTCTCGTGGCGGTTTACGATAAAAATCCACAATTTTGTGATTAAGAATCGAAAAAAGCCATGTTTTTGGGCTGCTATTTCCCTTAAATTTTTCAAAAGATTCTATCGCAACTAAAAAAGTATCTTGCACCAAATCTTCCGCAATTTTCTTATCCGAAGTTTTATAATACGCCCAACTAAAAAGTTCATTTGTATAAACCTTCGCCCACTGCGTCAAAAGCTGCTTATCTGCTGTTACCATATTTATATAACTTCTTGATTCACATCAAAAAACGCCTCCCATATCAAATCAAACTCTTCCCAATCTTCTCTTTTTAGCACCACGATTTGGTCATTGAAATGAAAAGAAATGGAAGTATGAGACCTGCCAGGATTGGCAAAGCGCAAGGGAAAAGCCTGTTTTTGATTGGGAAAAAGAATATCGTAAACGCTAATGAGGGAAACATGTTCTCCTGCAAAGAAAATTTCTGCATACGTTTTCCGCAATTTGACCCTTGCCAATAGATTTCCCAAAAAGATGGCTAAGGCAAAACCAAACATAGCAAACCACAAGATATCCTTCCCTGCTTGCATCAACAAGATAATTCCTAACATCACAAAAACCGAAATAATGGCATAATAATACATAGCAGCCTCTTGCACAACCATAAAAGGCTTATTTGTGAGAGGAAAATGCTTGCTTTTAAAACTGTGCATGTAGCTAAACTTATAAGTTATGTGTAATTTTTTATGAAAAGTATAGGCAAAGGTAGGCTTTTTTTTTGAGCTATTACTGAAATTTCCGATTATCTAATATACAACATGTCTGCCATTTTTGTTTTCCTTATCCCGTTAGGGATAAAATATCGGTAGAAAATAATAAATCGCCCCAAAGTTCCGCAAATTTTTCGTGAAAGGACGAAAAAACGTATAAAATGACATGTTATATTTATATTTGTACCGATATTTAGTACCTACGGCACAGAAAGAAAATGACGATTATAATTGGCAGACATGTTGTAATATAAGTTATGTATTATTTTTACCGTACCGCTATTCTCCTGAATCGTAGTTATAAAACGCAATTTGTCCTTTATTGAATATTTATTACCCTCCTATTAGGTTGATATAGCCCTATTTCTAACATATTTACTTTATTTTATTGGCAAAAACAGAGATGTTAGCTACCTTTGTGGACAAATTTTTTTTCATGCAAAAAACATACTATCTATACATAATGTTGTTCTTGGCGGCATGCAGTAGTAATCCTACAAAAGAGGTGGAAAATGCAAGTCCTCAACAAGTCGTTACGCAAAGCAACGTAGAGGTATCGGCAGATACTAATGCAGATACGCACACAGATACGCTTCAAAAAAAGGCTATTGTGCCTAAATCACAACCACAAAAACTGAATACTTCGGTAGATAAAAACTACTTATTAGGAAAGTTTGATTTCCGACAACACCCTGATTTTGTCAAGGTTGAAGCAGCACACACTTCCAAATATGGTGAAGCCTATTTGCGAAAAGAAGCCTATCAAGCTTTTAAGGAAATGGCGGTTGCGGCACAAAAAGAAGG
>JAAFHL010000338.1 GCA_013298365.1 Bacteroidota bacterium
GCGTTCCCCTTCGTAAAACAGGGCAGGAAAACATAGACCCTAATCAAACATATGTATTTGTGTCTAATCATGTAAACATGTTGGATATTACCTTAATTGGGCGTTTTTTCAATCATTATGGTAAACCGTTGGCAAAAAAAGAAATTGGAAAAATTCCTTTACTGGGTATTTTATTTAGATATACTTCTTTTTTGGTAGATAGGTCAAGCCCGGAAAGTCGCAAAATGGCTTTATACAACATGATTGATGCCTTAAAAGGGGGCTGTTCTTTGGTGATTTTGCCCGAAGGCACTCGCAATCGCTCAGAGTTGCCATTAAGAGACTTTCATGCAGGCGCATTTAAGGTCGCTATTGCAGCACAAGTACCTATTGTGCCTATGGTGTTAATTGGCTTGCGACACTTGCAACCTGTGGAGTCTTTTCGCCTATACCCAGGCAAAATTACGCTTAGATATTTACCCCCTATCCCTACTATCGGGCTAACTGATGCAGATACCGATAATTTGAAAAATCAGGTTTTTGAGGCGATTAAAGCAGTATTATTGGCAGAAGATGCCTACTGGAAAGGCTGGAAAGCAGCGTAAAACGATAATTATACAACAAAAAATATGCAATTTACACTAGGACAAAAAGTGCGTTTTAAAGACCAAGCGGGCGAAGGAACAATTACCGCAATCATAAACAAATCTACGGTAGAAGTGGATTTGGGTGATGATTTTCCCGTTGAATATGACATTGATGAACTTGTATATATCAATAAACAAGAGAAAATTTTTATGCCTCAAAAAGAGGTAGAAAAAAATGAAGCGGTAAATACTCCTGAAATTAATCCTGTTATTTTGGGTACGCAGCTCATGGATTTATCTTTGTGTGTGTGTCCTGATACGCAAGACCATTATGAATTGTATATCGCAAATCCCGAAAAGTGGGAAGTACTTTTTGTGTGTCATCTTCGCATCAAGAATAAATATGAGTACCTAACTTCGGGGCATATAAAGTCTATGGGCTTTGTGCCTTTGGGGAGAATGTCCTTGGATAGGTTGGAATTTTGCAAGGAATTTCATTTCCAGTTTTTGCATTATACCACTGGTAATGGTTTGCCTCAATCGCCATTGGAAAAGAATTTTGAATGGAAAATGAGCCGCCTTGCCAAGTCTCCTGCTTATTTAGATTTATTGAAAAGTGAGACATGGCTTTTTTCTCTGAGAGATAAAGAAAAAGAAGTGCAAGCAATTCCGGTAGATTCCGAAGTAGAAACGCCTGTTTATCAATATAGTAACAACAAACCTCGTGAAATGAAACTCTCGAAAGGTGTCAAAGTAGTAGATTTACATATTGAGAAATTGGTGGATAAAACCTATAATTTAGATAATGCAGATATGCTTTTTATCCAAATTACTGCCTGTGAAAAAGCTATTTCTGATGCGCTTATCAACAATCATACAAGTCTTGTGCTGATACATGGCATTGGCGAAGGTAGATTGAAAGCAAAGATACATGAAAAACTTCATGCACATCCAAAAGTGAAGGAATATCGTCCTGGTGATATGCTCAAATATGGCGGCGGCGCAACCGAAGTTTTCTTTAAATAAATAATAATAATAACATCTGTGTCAATCAGTAAAGAATAAAACAAAACGTATAATTACTATGTTCTCATCTCTTTCCAAAGCCATTCATTTTCTTCGTTCTAGTGGCAACACGACAGCGCAGGTATATGATGAAATTCTAGGCGAAAATGGACTTGCACAAGACAAGATAACTCATATTCCTTCTGTTAATATGGGCTACTGGAAAGAAATTCCTGTCATAAGTGCTCAAAAAATTCATGAGGCAAATCGTGCCTTATTTCGACTTGTAAGCGAGGCTGCCATGTTTTCTGAACATGATGAAATGGTGGTTGATGTGGGGTGTGGTTTTGCTACAAATATGAAGTATTGTCTTGAAAACCATGAAATTACAAAAATGATAGGCTTGAATATTTCTGCTTTTCAAATAGATTGGGGCAATCGTTTTTTGAAAGAATCGGGTTTAGGCAACAAAGGCGAGGTTATTATGGGTTCTGCAACTGATATGCCTTTTGAAGACAATAGCATAGACAGAATGGTGAGCATTGAGGCGGCTTTTCACTTTGAAACAAGGGAAGTTTTTTTGCAAGAAGTGAGACGTGTGTTAAAACCTGATGGCATTTTGTCTATGGCAGATTTGATTATTTGTACGCCGCATAATTGGTGGCAAAGACTCTTGGTTAAAAGTGTGATGAAATCGCTCTATGTTCCTGCCCAAAATGTGTATGATTATGCGGATTACAAGGCAATTATGGAAAAATCAGGCTTGGAGATTTTGCATATAGAATCAATCGGAAAGCTTGTTACCGTTCCCTTTCACAAGTGGTTTTGGAAGCGTCCCCTTTCTCAAATATTGGATTATAATATATTTTGGGCGATTTCAGGTATTGGTTTTATGTTTGCTAAAATGGACTATATGCGTGTTGTTGCCCGAAAAAAATAGACTTTTTATCACAAAAATATGAATAATTTCTTCCGTTCTCCATTTTTTTTGCTATTGATTATTGGTGTTTTAGTAGCTGCCGCTGCCATTTACAAAAATCAAAATAGCGAAAATGCTATAAATATTGAGGGGATTCCTACCTCAAAACCGCCTGCTCGCAAGGCGGTAGAAAACTATTTTAGCTATGGCAAGCAGCATAGAGAAGATTGTATTCAATACCTTGCGCCTGTTTTGGAGAAATATTATCTTCAAAAAAATATTACAAGAGAAAGGACTTTGTCTTTTAGCCGTGATTGGTGGCAAAAATATCCGTATGAAGAATTTAACATTGATTGGGAAACAGTAGAAGAAACAGACTTAGGAAATGGCTACACACAGTTCAAAACGCAGATGAATTATTGCAAAGGAAAAGAAAGTTATGAAATGAATTGCAAAGATATTACATTGATTATCAAGCTAAATGAAAATAATCAAATTTATTATCTGGCAAATAAGTAATGTAAATAAAATAAAGTACGAATTTTTATCAAGCATTATTTCTCTGTTTCGCTTGTGCCGTAGGCACAAAATATCGGTAGAAGTGGCGACAAATTCCCCAATATTACAAATTTTTCGTGCAAGCACGAAAAATTTGATAGTAGAGGGTGAGCGTTTTTGTTTTTTTACCGATATTTTGCCCCTAACGGGGCAGTATGCAAATTAATATTTTATTTTATTTACGTTACTAAGTAACTTTTTTTAACAATTTCTTTTAAAGTAATTTTTCTCCTCATTCGTCTTCTCATATAAAGCAAATTTTTAAAAGACGAATGGAACTTATAATGACGGAAAGCAAAACAAACATGATGCAAACGATTGCGCAATATAGCAAGCAGTTGTTTCGGTTTATTCGGGGCAAAGTGCCTACGAATGAAGATGCGGAAGACATTTCGCAGGAAGTTTGGTATCAGTTTAGCAAAGTATGGAACATAGACGAGATAGAAAGCCTTTCGGGGTGGCTCTATCAAGTGGCAAGGCGCAAGATTACGGATAGGTTTCGCAAGAAAAAGACGGAAGTTTTATCCGATTTTGAATATGAAGATGCTGATGGTGAAGTAAATATGAAAGCATTGATGTTGGCAGATATAAGTCCTTTGCCCGAAGATGCTTTTTTTAACGAATTGTTTTGGCAAGCATTATTAGAGGCATTGGACGAACTCCCTGAAAATCAGCGAAATGTCTTTGTTTGGAATGAAATGGACGACTTAACTTTGCAAGAAATTGCAGATAAAACAGGTGAAAACCTGAAAACCATTATTTCTCGCAAAGGATATGCCGTAAAATTTTTGCGAAAACGTCTCCAACATCTTTACAACGAACTTAATCAAATTTGACATTATGAGAAATAATATGCGTTTCTTTTTTCCAATCATCATTATATTTATCCTCTTTGGGCTGTCTTTTGTCATTCAGCTGTTGTGGAATCACATCATTTCCCCCACTTTTTCGCTCACACAATTCAATTATTGGCAAGCAATGGGCTTGTTCGCATTTTGCCGCATATTATTTGGCGGCTTTAAATTTGGTCCCTTTCCCAATCATCAGGCACAAAAAGAAAAATGGCGCAATATGAGCGAAGAAGAACGCACAAAATTTAAAGAAGAATGGCGAAAACGTTGTCAAAAACAAGAAAAGGAATAGTTTTTGGCTATTTTTTGCAAAATTTCTTAACAATCATATTTCCATGTATATCTTGAATTTTTGCAAGGTAAACCCCTGATGATAAATGAGATAACGATATTTCATTGTTTATAGGGGCATTTTGCATATACATTTTTCCTGCTAAATCTACAATGCTTACGGTTGAAATAGGGTTTTGTGTGTCAAAATAAAGAATGCCTTCTACAGGATTTGGGAAAATGATATTTTCTTGCAATGTTGATGTTTCAGAGGTTAATGTCATACAGCCATAACTTTGCAATTCTTGAAAAATAAAGTCATGACGAGTTGTTAAAAAAGATTTCAGCCCAAACATATTTCCTCCACCAGGTCCAGCAGTTGCAATGTCCATGCTTAAATTATTTTCAAATTGTTGATTTGTATAAACCTTTTTGGTATCAGCATATACAAAGGGTCTAATGACATCGGACAAGCTATCAATTTTGGGGAAAATATGATTTTCATTGAAAAAATATTGCAATAAATAGCAGGTTTCATCTGCAAGCGCATTTTTGTAAGTCGTATTTGTCGCCATTTTTTCGATTAAAGGGCGACTTCCTGAATTTCCTGTATGAAAAAGGCTCAAATTTTTGATTTGTGTGGCGGTTAAATTATTGCTAAAAGTGCCAAAAGACTCATTTACGTCCCATGGAATAAACTCGAAACGCCCATCAAATGCCTTGTGATAGAGAAAATAATTGTGTCCACTTCCGATATACGAATCTAAATTGGCAAATAAATTGGTGGCTGCCCATATTTTGAGAAAATGATTTGTGTGGAAAACGGCTTCCAAGGAGTCATAAAAACTAATAGGTGGCGTGTTATTTATTTCATCAATAAGATGAACTAAACCGCTCCAATCATTTGATGTTGAATTAGTTTCAAGGCTATATTCTGTATAATAATTACTGATAATATTTCCTTTCCACCTCAAATCTCCATGTGGGTCGCCTTTGTAAAGATTGCTATCATTTTCGGCAAAACGTTGGGCTAAAAAGTCTTTGTTTACCTCCTCTACCAAGGTGAAAAGCCCCCAATATTGATTGTTAAAATAAACTTTTGCATACGAACAACGTGGGGCAGGCACGCCTATTTCATTGAAAAAATCTAATGCAATTTTTTCTCTCAACATAGTAGGGTCTTTAAATCCATTATTGAGGTTAAATTTTTTGAGTCCATCATATTTTTGCCCAGCAATAAATTCATTCAAATCTACTTTCATAGATTTTTTTTGTCCAGGATTATTGAATGAGGAATTGCCCTTATATTTTAGCCCTATGGAGTCTAAGAAAACGCCGTCAATTGTCATTGAGGCAGGTACATCAACATCAGTTGTATGACTCGCCATCAGGGAATCTACAAAAGAATTGGTA
>JAAFHL010000339.1 GCA_013298365.1 Bacteroidota bacterium
CCTATTTTGAATTTTTTGTGTCCATATCTATAAGTATTTTCCGTTCCCATAAAGCGATTATAACTCCAATAGGTTTTTCCTTCCAGTTTTTTGAGGTCATTTATATTTGAAGACGTTTTGCTCGCTAAATCGGGTTGCTCTTTGAGAGAATCGCTATCTTCAAAGTCAGTGTTTTCCAAAAATAAACAGAGGATTTTGAAGTTTCCAGGGCTTATATTACGCTTAGGATTATTGCTGCGATACCATGATTCTATCGTTTGACAACTAATAGATTCTTTCGATAAAGATGGCGCATCTTCCTCTTTTAAGGACTTCACCATTACGTTGATATTTCTCTCTATCAACTTAAAATCATCCTTAGATAATTTTTTCTTATCATCATAGCGAGATTTTATTTCTTCGTGCAAATTATGTGTCAATAGTTTTTCAAAAGCCTCTGTTTGAGAAAGTGTTTTCATGTTGCTAGTATTTATTCATTGAGTTGGCAAATTTAAAAAGATATTTTTGAATAAAAAAATAATTTTTAGTTTGAAGTTAGATATATCAATACAAAAATATCTTATTTATATCTATCTTTAAAATAATATTTTAAAAATAACTATATTTTTATTTCATATATAAAAATATCCCCATAGATTTGCATCAATTTGTTACTCAACCTAACACAAAAGAGGTTGCTATACAGAAGCTCAATCATATTTATTACCCAAAAAATAACATTATTGTTATGGAAGAAAACACAACTTTACCCTGCTCAAAAGAGCAGTTACTACAATTTCGCAACCAAGCTGTTTTGCAGCATTTTGCGAAGAAACACCAGGATTTAGGCTTGTCTTCGGCAGAAATTGAGGCAATTTTTGAAGACTTGATGAAAATGCTATATATAACGGCATTGAGCGAAGAAAAACTCGCTCCTACACCACTTGTCCAACAAATGTGGATGGTGTTTTTCATTTTTCCCGAAGATTATCGTGATTTCTGCCAAGCCTATTTTGGCAAGTTTATTGAATATATCCCATACGAAAAACCCGTAACAGCAGAAACTTTGGCTTATACACAGACCTTATTGCAAAAACATTTTCCAGCTAAACTCGCCCAAGAATATTGTATGGAGGAACAAAAAGAAAAAAGACCTGTCTTAAACACGATCATTGTAATAGCTACTATTGTTATTTCGATTGTTTTTCTTTACTTTTTTGGTCAAACCGCTACTATTCCCTTAGACTTGGAGTTACGACAAACTATAGCTTACCAAGAAAATTGCGCTACACACACAGTTAAGTTGAATAATGAACGTACCTTCTATAATCATGAGTTAAAAAGTGAAACCATAAAAATGCAAACAAATAGCGGTCGTATGGAGGTGGCACTTAGGAAAACCCTTAAATCTGGCGATGAGGGTGATAATGATCATTATGATATTGATTTTTATGTTTTTGATTTTTATAGCAAAATAAACCTAAAATCTATAGAGTTTGTAAATATCAAAGATGAAGCGATTGTGATAAAAATTTCTGCGAAACCACAACATGAAGCCATGTTTCATGTTGCTGTGAATGAGAAGGCTCTTTGGTATTTTATTAAAAACAAGCCCAAATATATTGCGCTGATAGATGATAGTAATGCAGTATATAGGTTCGACATTCCTGAAAAAGAGGCGGCTGAAATGGAGACTACTTTCAAATGTACTTTTCTTTCACAGAGAGAAGATAAAGCGATAAATCCTGTAATGATTCCCAGTAACCGATATGACGATATTGATTTTCGGTAATACTTTGGCAAATAACGCAAAATAGGTACAGATATTTACCAAAAGCTGTCTGAACCCCAATCATAATTTTTTATCAATATTCCATCATTTAATCAAATTACTATTATGAACTTGCATTTTAACATAGACCCAGATAAGCTAAATCCAAATGAAAGAATCACTTTTGAAAAAAAAGGTGAACGCTTGGACGTTACCAAAGAATATTTACCTGAGTCGTTTTACTTATCACAAAGAAACGAACATCACAGAAACGAATACAATAGAGATGAACATCATAGAAACGAACACAATGTCGATTGGAGCTTATGGCATTATTTCTTACTAGGATTGCTCCTCTACATAATTTTGTATGCCACCAAAGACGGACTATAAACACAACTGTAAACCCAATAAACATGTCATTTGCTAAAAATGGCATGTTTATTGGCTAATATTTTTACCCCAAAATCGTATTCAAATAGCTGATAATCACTTCTATCGCTGTATCCATATTGTGATTATTAGGAATAATGAAATCACATTCTTTTTGGGTAGGCGCAACGAATTTGGCATACATAGGCGCAACAAATTTGTTGTAATCTCGAATGGTTTCGTCAAAAGAATAGTTTCTTTCTTGTACATCTCTCCGCAAACGTCTGGAAAAACGAACATGCTCATCGGCATCTACAAATAATTTGAGGTTCATCAAGCGATTGAGTTCGGGCTTGTGAAACACAAAAAGTCCTTCCAAAATGATGATAGAAGTCGGGTGATAGGTAAAAATTTGCGGCTCTTTGTCAGGATTATTGAATGTATATTCTTGAACATGAATGCTTTTGCCCGCAATCAAATGCTTTATATCCGTTACAAATTTATCCAAATCTAATGAATCGGGATGGTCATAATTTACCAAACCCTCCTCATCTGTGATTTGCGCTGCACGAGTTTTGTAGTAGTTATCTTGCGAAATAAGCGTACATTTTTCCTTGGGAAAACGGGAAAGAATCCTTTCCAACAAATACGTTTTGCCAGAAGCACTGCCGCCACAAATACCAATAATATAAGACATAAGTAGTTGAAAGTTGAAAGTTTGAATATGCTTCAAACGGGATAAATTTCCCATTCTGTAAGAATCCGCAGACAAAGATTTAATAGCATCGTTTTCTGGATTCTTACAGAATGGCACACGTTAGTTGGTCTCAAAGAAGAAAATTTATCCCATTCGAAGCATCATTATTTGTTAATCGTTTATTTGAATAAAAAAAACAGCTACTCATTTTTTACAACTCATGCAGACCTGTTTATTTTACAAAAGTACTATCTTTATTCTTTTCTCGAAAAATATTGCCATAATCCCCCCAAAAAACAACCCTTATCGTCCTTCACAAAATCATTTTACCATGTCAAATAATAGCCCTATCTTTGGCAAGTAAAAAAATAAAATATGCAACATAAAACCATTATTATCACAGGTGCATCAAGCGGAATAGGTGAAGCACTCGCCACACAATTTGCCGAAAAAGGTAGCAATATTGTTATCGCTGCTCGTAGTGCCGATAAATTAGAAAGTTTTGCACTCACCCTTCGCAACAAATATGGTGTGAAAGTGCTGTGCGTTACCACAGATGTAAGCAAGCAAGAAGATTGTAAAAACTTGATAGATAAAACAGTAGCTACTTTTGGCGGAATAGATGTGCTTATCAATAATGCAGGTATTTCGATGCGAGCCTTATTTGAGGATTTAGATATTGCAGTGTTAGAACAGTTGATGCAGGTAAATTTCTGGGGAGCTGTTTACTGCACCCGTTATGCAATAGAACATTTGCTCAAAAGCAAAGGGACAGTAGTAGGCGTTTCCTCGATTGCAGGATACCGAGGCTTGCCCGCCCGCACAGGCTATTCTGCCTCCAAGTTTGCCCTACAAGGCTTTTTGGAGGCATTGCGCCCCGAAGTCATGGACAGGGGCGTGAATGTTTTGATAGCTTGTCCAGGTTTTACGGCTTCCAACATTCGCAAAGTTGCCCTCACAGCTGATGGCACTTCACAAGGCGAAACCCCACGAGCCGAAGACAAAATGATGACTTCCGAAGCATGTGCCGCCCATATTTATCAAGCCCTTGTGAAACGCAAAAGGACAATTGTGCTTACCACACAAGGCAAACTCACCGTTTTTCTCAACAAATGGTTTCCTGCTTTCATGGACAGAATGGTGTTGAATGTGATGAAAAAAGAACCAGATTCGCCTTTTAAGTGAGTGAAAAATAGATTTTATTTGGGAAAACGCCAAGATAAACCCAAGGTAGAAAAGAAATAAGCATGTTCTTTGTTAGAAATACTTCCGCCATTAGATTCGCCTATTTTTGTGCCGCCTGACAAGTCAATTTGAATGTTTTTTAGCGGATAATACATCAAACCTGCTTCTGAATAAAGCAAATGTTCAGTAGAAACGGTATTTGCAAATCTTGTATTTTGCAAAGAACCATGCACTTGTATATAGCCGCCTATTTTTTCGGTAGGTGCAAATTCCGCAGATAAGGCATAATAATGTTGTGGATTTGGCACATTTCCGTCCCAACTCGAACCCAAATTGTAGCAAATCGTAAACCAATCATTCACAGCATTGGCAAAAGAGAGCTGCAAATCGGGGCTAACATAATTAGGTTTGAAATTCTTGCTTGCCGTCCAAGGCATACCCATCATACCCACAAAGGTAATCGCAGGAATCAGCCCTTTGTTTTCGGTCAAAGCGGCTTTCATGCCCAATCTACAAGGAAATAAGCCTGTTTGTGTAACTGCTGGCGTGGAATTGCTATACGACTCTTTGCTATGCCAAAGATTATAGTCAAATCGCAACTCTATTTTTTCTGACAAACCATATCGAAACAAAGTAGAATTTATACCAATTCCCTGCGTTTGATAAGGGCTTGCGCCTGTATTTTTGTCTAATTCATACCAAAACCCCGTTTCTACTTGTAATTGCTTTTTGGGAACAATGGAAACGGCATCGCCAAAACCAGGTCTATCAGGCGCAATTGTTTCTATTTCGCTTTGCGAAAAAAGGACAGACATTGAAAGGACGCTAATCAAGCTCGTGAGTAGTATTTTTTTTATCATATTGGAAAGGTTTGAAATATGGGCTGCAAGTTAGGAAAAGAAAATGGTTTATATATAACTATGTAGAAACTACCCTTTACAAATCCAAAAAAAATCCTATTTTTGCAGCCTAAAATATTTCCAACTACAAATGAAAACAAAATATTCCCATACTGACATCAATTTCAACAAAAACGAAGATGCTTATCGTGAATTGATGCGACAACTCAACGCCAAACTCGACATCGTGAAAAAAGGTGGCGGAGAAAAATCCACTGCAAAGCACAAGGCTAAGGGCAAAATGACGGCTCGTGAGCGTATTAAAATGCTCATAGATGAGGGTTCTGATTTTTGGGAAATTGGGGCTTTTGCGGCTGATGGCATGTATGAGGAGCAAGGCGGTTGTCCTTCGGCGGGCGTTGTATGTGGAATTGGTTTGGTAGAAGGGCGCAGGGTAATGATTGTGGCGAATGATGCAACGGTAAAAGCAGGGGCTTGGTTTCCGATGGCGGGCAAAAAGAACCTTCGTGCGCAGGAAATTTGCATGGAAAATCACTTGCCCATCATTTATTTGGTGGACAGTGCAGGCGTATTTTTGCCGATGCAAGCCGAGATTTTCCCTGATAAAGAGCATTTTGGACGTATTTTTAGAAACAATGCCATTATGAGTAGCATGGGCATTATGCAAATTGCGGCAATTATGGGACCTTGTGTGGCAGGTGGCGCATATTTGCC
>JAAFHL010000034.1 GCA_013298365.1 Bacteroidota bacterium
TCCTTTGCTTCTGGAACAAAAACAGCCTTCGGATATTTGGCAACCAAATCCTTCAACGCCTTCATTGCATCGGAATAATTTTGGGTAGCAAAACACAACTTAGCATATTGATACGCAGCATCTTCTGACACTTTTGGGTTTGTGCCAGAGCCTTCTTGTGCGGCTTTTTTGTAGGCGTATAAAGCATTTTCATTTTTATTTTCTTTCAAAAAACAAAATCCCATATAATAAGAGGCAGCTTGCCCCAAAGAATCATACACAGTATTAACTTTATCGAAGGTAAGAGCTGCTTTTGCATAACTTTTCAGCTCAAATTGCGCATACCCTTGTCTAAAAAAGGAGCTTCTGTCCATTTTCTGCCCTACTTTGCTATACAAATCAAAATATTTGTTGCATTTTTCATAGTCTTTTTGTTGATATGCTGCATTTGCTACAATATGATATACTTGTGGGTCTTCGTAAGTCTTATCACTTTCCAATTTTTGGGCATATTCATACAATTTAGCATAGTTTTTTTTCTCTATGCCCTCATTAAGCAAGATACTTGCAATCAATATAGGCATTTGTTTGCCATATTTAGCCGATTTTTCTACCTTATAAAAAGAACTCAAAGCCCTTTCATACACGGTATTTTGATACGCACATAAGCCATCATAATAAGCCGCATCTTCATAATAGGAGCTTGTAGGTTTAATAGCTAAAGGCAAAAAATAAGCCGCTGCATTCAAATAGTCGGTCTCCATAAAATAGCAATATCCTAAATTAAAATTCAGCATCTGATTTTCAGCATCAGTAAAAGCAACGCCCGATTTTTGCGCAGCATTCAAAAAACCACGAGCATCAGCATATTTGTAATGCTCAAAATAATGAATGCCCAAGCAAAACTGCGTATAAGGAATACGACTATGCTCAGGAAAAGTCTCCATAAAACCTAAGAGCTTTGGCTCAAGGTCTGAATCTCGAAGTTGATAAGCGCATATTGCATCATAAAAATGGGCGTTTGCGTATAAATCATTATTTTTCAAAGAGTTGTCATGTGCAGTTTCTCCAACAAAGAACTGAAATTGTTTTTGAGCGGCAATAAATAGTCGCTTGTTAAACATTTCTACCCCTTCATCATATTCTTTTCGCCCATCAAAATAGGCAGGAAGTTGCTGTGCGGTACTATTTTCGAGTAGGCAAAATGTGAGTAGGAAGATAAATATATTCGATTTCATATAAAATATTTGCTTAATTGATGATACTTCGCCACAAAATTAGCAAAAAATTTGTATAAGGAATACGATATTAAGATAATTAATATACTTGAATATTTTAAAATCCTCGTATAAGATTATTTCGTACCAACCAAAACGCAATCTATGCAGCGTTTGAATAAAAAACGACCATTAAATCTGTTTTTCATGCAGTTGAAACACGAAACCGATTATTTAAAAAAAGCTTGACTTAACTTTGTGATGTATTAAAACTTTCTCAATAATGTATTTTTATTATTTTAACAAAAACAATCCAATGAAAACAATGCGATTCATTACGTTTTTCAGTTTATTTTTCACAGCCATGAGCTGTCTTGCGCAGTCTTATTCGTTTATTAAGACCTTAGATGAGGATATTTCGAGAATTGTGCCTGCACAGAATGGGGCTTTTTATTCTATCACCTGGACACCTGATTGCCCCGAAGATTTAATAACCATTAGCTATTTTAATGAAAAAGGCGAAATTCAAAACACTTTTCAATCGCCACCTTATATTGGCTCTTTGACAAGTATTGATGGCGTAGTAAACAGTAATAATCACCTCGTGATTTATTTAAGAGACGATATCAACCATATGTTGTATGAATTTGACGGAAATGGAACGTATATTTGGAACAATAATATACAATTTACCAATCCGATTATCAAATTTACCAAAATCATTACTTCGCCTACGGGTTATTATTTACTTGGAAACACATACGCTGCGACAGGAGTTGACAGCTCTTTTGCCGTTTTGACCAAACTTTCTATGATTGGAAAACATCAATGGACAAAAAAGTATGGAATTACGCCTACTTCTACCGCTTCTACGCACTTTAATGACATTTTATATCACAATAACTCACTCATTTGTGTGGGACGTTATTACTATGCAAATCAATGGGTGGGACAAGCACCTATGCGTCCTACAATAAGTGTATTAGATACAGCAGGTAATATGTTACAAAATTATTGCTACGTGGTAGATTCTTCGGCTTTTTTTGGGTTTGATTATTATACATTTATGCAAATTAGCAAAACGCCCAACAACGATTTTTATTTAGTAGGATATAATGGTGGCAATGAACACGCTTTATTTAAGATAAACAGCAGTTACAATATTGAATGGATAAGGGAAAGATTGAGTGGCAAAGCAAATGCGATGTGTGCAGGCTACAACGAAGATGTATTTATTGTGCCAGATGGCCCGAGCGATAATTTTGTACAACAGTTCAATTCCGCAGGTCAGGTAATCGGCAATCACATTACTAAAAATCCAAGTTCGGGTTTTGAGTTATCGTATGGAAAAGTGATGAGCATTAAACAACACGATTGTGGCTTTTTGTTAATCAATAGCGATGCCATGTATGCACACGTTCCCAAGGATTTCACGTATTGCTTGGATAGCAGTATGACATCAGGCTTTGGAAGTTATTATCCCGTAAATAATTTTTATAGAAGAAATATTTCGCTGTTTTCTGCGCCCTTAACCAATTTGAATCAATCTGTAATCACTTCTGGTTACGTAGGGATTAGCAAAACGGAGGTTACACATGGGATAACGCCTTATACTTGTGCTACAACAATAGGAACAACAAATCCTTCTCAAGATAATTTAAAAGTATATCCAAACCCTTCTCATTCAAAACTTTATATAGAATTACCTCAAAAATATGCGCAGACACAAATTGATTTGTATGCAACAACAGGCAAGATTGCATTAGGTCAAGTTACAACAGAAACAGGGGTTTTCGCATTAGACGTTTCTACATTAAGTGCAGGAATATATGTGTTACACATTCAACAAGGGAAACATTTCTTTACACAAAAAGTACAAATAGGATATTAATTCATTAGGACTTACGCATTATTTTTACCGTACTGCGATTCTCCAGAATCGCAGTTACTAAGCGACAAAATGTGTGTTATCTAGCGGAAAAGCCTTTTATTAGGTTGTATAATGTATATCATTCATAGTGGCGATTCTGGAGAATCATCACTACGGAACGCCCTTCGCCACGCACATTCATTAGGGATAATTTTGCTGGTCATACATAATTTTATCTTATATAAAATATAATAAAATTTTATGTAAAATGAGGTTACTTTAAGGCTTGTAACTGACAATCTTGAAACAAATCTACATATAATACGTTTAAAATCTTAGTTTAGATTCATTTTAAATAAGAACACCTCATTTATGGAGAAACCGAAGTACCAGTATCGTCCTGTCGCAAGACTGCTGCGTTTGTTGCAGCCCGAAAAAAAGGAAATATTTTACATTTATTTTTATGCATTCGTCAATGGAATTATAAACTTATCACTTCCACTTGGCATTCAATCAGTAATAGGTTTGCTTACAGGGGCGCAAATTTCAGCTTCCTTTGGTGTACTTGTAGGTTTGATAACCGCAGGTACAATACTTGTGTCTTTGTTGCAAATTATGCAACAAACGCTTACAGAACGCCTTCAACAGCGGATTTTTGTACGAGCCGCCTTTGACTATGCCTATCGCTTGCCTCGCATTCCGATGTCAGTTCTCAAAAACTATGAGCCATCTTCGTTAGCGAATCGTTTTTTTGATGTACTTAATATTCAAAAAGCCTTGCCAAAATTATTGGTAGATTTTTCTGCAGCGTTTATGCAGTTGATTTTTGGTTTGCTGATTTTATCTATCTATCATACATTCTTTGTGTTTTTTGGTGTCATTATGCTTGGTATATTGATACTGATTTTGTCTATAACATGGAATAGAGGTCTCAATACATCACTTGCTGAGTCGAAATATAAGTATAAAATCGCTGACTGGTTGGAAGAAATTTTGGAACATAGCAATATTTTTAAAAGAAACATTGCTTCTGACTGGATTTTGAATTATGTAGATAAATTAGTAGGCAATTATTTAGAAGCAAGAAAATCACATTTTAGTGTATTAGTTGCACAATACGTTAATCTTACTATTTTTAAAGCCTTGATTACTTCGGGCTTGTTGATTTTAGGTGGCTACTTTGTCGTTCAAGAAGAAATGAATTTGGGGCAGTTTGTGGCTTCTGAAATCATCATTTTGATTGTAATTGCTTCAGCGGAAAAGATTGTCATGAGCATAGAAACACTTTTTGACGCACTTACAGCGGTTGAAAAAATGGGCTATATTACTGACATGAAAATAAAAGCAAAAGCATTCATCTTGAAGCAGGAACTATGGGCATTGAAATGCAAAAAGTGACCATAGAATTAGAGGAAAAAATCAGTGATGTTTCCTTTTCAGTTGCAGCAGGAAAAGTTGAATGGCTAAAAGTAAAATATTCTGCGGACAAAAAACCCATTTTATACACGATTGCAGGGATTTTTACAGAGACGAAAGGCAATGTTTTATTCAATGATTTACCGAGAGACAATTATAATATAGAGGAGTTAAGAAGCTATATCGGTGTAATTACGCCAGAAGAAGGGATTATTTATGGTTCTTTGAGAGAAAATCTTACGCTTGGCAGAAAGCAAATCTCTGACGAACAAATGAAGGCAATTTGCCAGGAATTAGGCTTGATTACGTGGATTCAAAGTAAAAAAGATGGTTTTGAAAACGCAATGCCCTATCATGGAATCGGAATTTCTGACGAAATTTTGACTAAAATTTTGATAGCAAGAGCCTTTTTGGGTGCGCCAAAACTTGTAGTAGTTGATGACATGATTTTGGGTAAAGACAATGAGCTATTACCTTTAATTTTGCGTTTGCATCAACAATATCCTTGTACACTCATCATATTAAGTGATAATTCAAATCCTTCATTATCAAATATTTATCTATAAAAAATTAAAAAATATGCTAAATATATCAGAAAATTCAATTGAACAGTCTATTAATCCGAATAAATATAAGTCTTTTGACAAGTTTATTGCAGCAAATGCTGCCAAAGTGCTCACGTTTTGGTTGTTCCTATTTTTTATACTGTTTATCGTAGTCTTATTTCTGCCTTGGACACAAAATATACAATCAAATGGTGTACTTACCGCCCTTTCTCCACAAGACCGTCCACAAACCATCAACACGATTATTCCTGGGCGTATCGAAAAATGGTATGTGAGAGAGGGGCAACCTGTACGAAAAGGGGATACGATTCTTTTTTTATCGGAAATAAAAGATGCTTATTTTGACCCAAGCTTACTACGCCGGGTAGAAACGCAAATTGAGGCAAAAGAGTCATACAGAGATGCTTACGAGAAAAAAACGCTTGCCTTAGATGGGCAGATTAATTCTTTGGAGCAAGTGCTGAAATTGAAAATGGAGCAGGCAGAGAATAAGATTTTACAGGGTGAATTTAAAATCACAACGGATAGCATGGAATATAATGCGGGGAAAAACAATTACGATATATCAGTTGCACAATATAATCGCACAAAAGAATTGTTTGAGCAAGGGTTAAGATCTAAAACGGAACTGGAGCAGAGAGAATTGAAAGTGCAAGAAGCACAAGCAAAACTTACCTCTACCCAAAATAAATTACTCATTTCTCGTTCTGAATTGTTAAATGCAAAAATAGAGTTTAATAATTTGGCAAATGAATACGGAGAAAAACTCTCTAAATCGGAGTCAGACAGGTACAGTGCGGTTTCAAGTATTTTTGAGGCAGATGCGGAATTGATGAAAATGCGGGGACAATTCATGAATTATAGCGTAAGGGCAGGTTTTTACTATGTTACTGCACCAAGAGATGGGATTGTTACGAAAGCATTGAAAACGGGTATTGGCGAAACCGTCAAGGAAGGAGAGCAGTTAGTAAGTATTATCCCTCAATACTTTAACAGAGCCGTTGAGTTATACATCAAGCCGATGGATTTGCCCCTTATCACTATCGGACAGCAAGTAATGCTTCGTTTTGATGGTTGGCCTGCAATCGTTTTTTCGGGTTGGCCTGGTAGTTCTTTTGGTACATTTCCAGGTCGTATAACGGCAATAGATAATTTTATCAGTGAAAATGGTAAGTATAGGGTTTTGATTTCGCCCGAAGAAAAAGGCAAAAATTGGCCCAATGATTTGCGAGTAGGTACAGGAGCAAATGGCATTGCAATGCTGAAAGATGTGCCTATTTGGTATGAAATATGGCGACAACTCAATGCTTTTCCGCCCGACTACTACAAAGATGAAGTGCCGAAAAAACTGGGCGAAAAAGAAAAACCGAAAACGGGTTTTTCGACAGAAAAACCAGAAATGAAAGACGATTTACCAAAAACTAACATCAAAAAATAGACTTAGAATTTCGCATTTTTTTGAAAACAGTAACAGATTCTCGCAAAAAAGAACGTGTTTTGTGGGAATCTTTGTGAAACTAAACATAACAAAAACAACAAATGAAATATAAGATACTCATTTTTAGCATATTCCTTTATAATGGCTTATTTTCTCAAACAAGCCAAGATTCTGTTTTTGACCTCGAAAAACTCTATGATGCGATTCGTATGTATCATCCTATTGCCAAACAAGCAGCCTTGATTCCCGAATCGGCGAAGGCAAATATGATGCGTGCAAGGGGCGCATTTGACCCTTTTTTTTATACGTATGCAGACCAAAAAAAGTATAAAGGCAAAAATTATTACAGCCTTGCAGAAGGAGGATTTAAAATGCCCACTTGGTGGGGAATAGAGGGAAAAGTAGCATATGAAAACAGTGGCGGAGACTTCTTAAATGGTGAGAACACACTCCCACCTAACGGTTTAGTCGTAGCAGGCGTAACTGTTCCGCTTGCACAAGGGCTTTTGATAGACCAAAGAAGAACGATTTTGAAACAGGCAGAAGTATTTCAGAAGTCGGCAGAATGGGAGCAAATAGAGATGATGAATGATTTGTTATACTATGCCGCAGTCCAATATTGGATGTGGGTACAGGCATATAACAATGCTTTTATTTTGCAAAATACCTATAGAAATTCTTATACTCGTTTTTTGCAGGTAAAGGAATATGTTCGCTTGGGCGATAGGGCAGCAATTGATACGGTAGAGGCTTTTTTGCAAGTACAAACTCGGCAATATGAACTAAATGAGACGCTTTTAGAAGAACAAAATGCAAGGGTTTTGCTTTCTAATTTTATTTGGGGAGAAAATAATACGCCTTTGGAACTTACCGAAAAATGGAAACCCGAATTGCCTACACAAGATATGGCGTATCTACCGAAAATAGATTCTTTACAAATGTTGAAAAATATTGCAGCAGAATTTCACCCAGCAGTACAATTATATCAATTCAAAATCAAGCAATTAGATTTGGAAAGAGCTTGGAAACAAGAAAAACTCAAGCCCAAAGTAAATTTGACTTATAATATTTTGACACAAGAAGTAGGCAAATTTCCACCGATTTATGCCAATACATTTACCCAAAACTTTAAGTGGGGATTGAGTGTAGGTTTCCCTATTTTGTTGCGAAACGAGCGTGGCGATTTACAAATGACAAAAATCAAGATGGCTGATGCAAGATATGGTTTGACCCAAAAAAGCAGAGAAATTGAAAATAAAATGCAAGCCTATTATAATGAATCACAAAACCTTTACAATCAAAGTGTTTTGTATAAAGACATCAATGGCAATTATTTACGTCTATTACAAGCCGAAGAAATTCGTTTTAGAGAAGGCGAAAGTTCTTTGTTTCTTATCAATTCTCGTGAGACAAAATGGATAGAAGCGCAAAGTAAATTGCTAGAAGTGCGTTGCAAATACTATAAATCTTTGGCATCTTTGGCATATACAGCTGGTAGTTTACGCTAAAAATAATTTTCATTTTTTTGATTTCCCTTCATTATTTGTAACTAATTTTCTTACATTTGTACATTAATTTTATACAAAATATGAAAAAAGTTACTTTATCAGTCTTTGCACTTGTATGCGCCACAATTTCAGGGCTTGCACAATCGCCAGGAGACACCATTATCACCTCCACCTTTACCTATAACTCAGGTACAAGGGACACGATGATTAAATTTCCGGAATTAGCAGGCGTTACTTATGAAAAAATCATCATGTTATATAACATGAGATGTAAGAATGGCTTAATTTCTCCACCCGTTACAGGACAAACCAATATTGGTTGCGGAGAGTGGGATTATAGTTGCAATACATACATCACAGATTCGACCAAAACTGATTCTACAAAAGCAAAACATCCTTCTCACATCATTTCAGGTTTTTCGGGGGCAAGCTATAACTACACAACACAACCGACTTATACCTATTATAAATACAATCAACAAAGTGTCAACTATACGGCTACCACAAACGAAACGATTGCAACGGTAGGTACAGGTGCAAACACTTCGAACTCGCCTTTTGCTACACAATACATGACGGCAAAATCGCAGTTTCTCTGGACAGCAAGTGAACTAGCCGCAGCAGGACTTATGGCAGGCGATATTTCAAGCATCAAATTGAATGTGAGCAATGTAGGTTCTCCTGCACAGTTTTTGAAAATTCGCATGAAACATAGTACGCAAAGTGTATTAAATGCTAGTTCGCCTGATTTGACAGGTTTCACAGAAGTATATTTCCTCAATACAAACTTAGTAAACGGCGTAAATCAATTCAACTTCTATAACAATTTCACTTGGAATGGAACGGACAATATATTGGTAGAATTTAGCTACTCAAATGGCGCAAATGGCACAAATAACGATGTATTGAGTGATGCGACAACAGGCACAATGGGCTTGATTTCAGGCGAAAATGATTATAGTTTCAATTTTGATGGAAATAATTATATTGATTTGGGTGCTGCAGCCTTTGCAAATGTTACAAACCAAATTTCTATTTCTTTTTGGAGCAATGGAAATCCTGCCAATCTGCCTTCAAATACGTCTATTATGCACGCATCTGATGCCCAAAATCGGAGAGAATTAAACATACATTTTCCTTGGTCTGATGCAAATGTGTATTGGGATTGTGGCTCGGCAGGAACTTATGACAGGATAAATAAAGCTGCTACTGTAAACGAATATGAAGGAAGATGGAATCATTGGGTTTTTACCAAAAATAGAACCACAGGTGTAATGAATATGTACTTAAATGGCGTTTTATGGAGTACAGGAACAGGGAAAACCTTGCCAATTGAGATTTCAACTTTGATGTTGGGGGGAAATCCAGGTATGGAATATCCTTATTTTGGCAAAATAGATGAGTTTAGCCTTTGGAATACGGTCCTCCCGCTTGCAACGATTCAAGCTTGGAGAAACCAAGCTATCACGCCTTCGCACCCAAATTATGCCAATTTGATGGCATATTACAAATTTAATGAAGGTACAGGCAGTTTGACGGCAGATGTTTCTGTGGCAGCACAATCAGGTAATGTTACAGGGACGCCAATTTGGTCTTTGGTAAAAGGAAAAGACATTTTTAAGGAGTTTAGCGAAACAACTAATCGCCCCATGATTAGCTTTGTACAAGGTACCTATACACAGACAACAACGCCGATTGTGGTAATGGATTCTATTTTGAACACCACAAATACCGTAAAAAGTTATGGCGTAAATAGTAGTAATAACATTGTTCTTTTGGCAACAAATGTCTATCATAAAGCAGGATATTCTTATATATATGATGGCGATACAGGCGTATTGTTAGACTCTGTAAACTATCCTGCGATAGGAACAATTAGTATCACGCCGTTAAATTATTATTTAAAAACACCTTCTCGTTTCCAAATCATGTCTTTTGTAACACCGTATGGTATCAACTTGGACATGGGCATGAATGGCAAAACGTGGACATTTGATGTAACCGATTTTGCCCCAATTTTGAAAGGTTGGAGACGCTTAAAGATGGACGCAGGCGGAGAGTGGCAAGAACAAATGGACATAAAATTCTTGTTTATTGTGGGAACGCCTCCAAGAAATGTAATAGACATTGACAATATTTGGAAGGTAGAAAGTGTGGGCTATACCGCTATCATAAATAATGATAAATTTGAGCCAAGAGGCATACATTCAAACCCAAATGGCAGCGCATTTAAAGTAAGAACAGCGATTACAGGACATGGACAAGAAGGTGAGTTTATTCAAAGAACGCATCAAATCAATATGGACGGTGGCTCTCCTGAGTTTTCTTGGCTGGTTTGGAAAGAATGTGCGTTTAATCCAGTCTATCCACAAGGAGGAACTTGGATTTATGACAGAGCAGGTTGGTGTCCTGGCATGGCTACTGATGTAAAAGAGTCAGATATTACGCCCTATCTTACGATTGGTGGCACAGATTCCATAGATTATCGTTTGGTTACGGCTTCTGGTGCGTCTAATTATTGGGTGAGTATTCAGTTAGTTACTTATGGTGCGCCAAATTTTGGTTTAGATGCTGCCGTAGTTGATGTAAAAAATCCAAGCAAAAAAATAGAATATGCTCGGACCAATTCTATGTGTAACAATCCTACGGTAACCATTCAAAATACGGGTTCTACACCACTTACAAGCCTTGAAATCGAATATTGGGTAAATGGCAATCCTACCCACGAGACTCATACATGGACTGGTACTTTGAATTTCTTGCAAACAGCCGATGTATTGCTTCCTGTGGGCAATGTGTGGTCTGCGGCAAATGGACCCACAAATAATACCTTCCACGTAAAAGTCAAAAATCCTAACAACGGGGCAGATGAATACGCACTCAATAATCTATATAATAGCAAATTTGATATTACCAGTGTATTGCCTTCAAACTTTGTACTTTGGACAAAAATGAATCTTGCTGGCTCGGAAACAAGATATAAAATTACAGATGCGTATGGCAATGTTGCACTAAACCGAAGCAATCTTATCAGCAGCAAAGAGTATAAAGATACCCTTGAATTAGGCGTGGGCTGTTATTCTTTGATATTTACCGATACAGGAGACGATGGCATTGACTTTTGGGCAAATAATGATGGCGTAGGTTTTGCAAAAATCAACGCAATGAGTGGCGCAAATATCCTCAATTTTGAAGGTGATTTCGGAAAATCTCTGGTGTATAACTTTACCATAAGTTATCCGCTTGCGTATGAAGATTTGTACCATATCAATGATATTTCTTTATATCCGAACCCAGCACATAGCGAAGTTATCGTAGAAGGTAAAAACATTGAAGATGCTTCTGTAAGCATTATCAATAACTTAGGTCAAACCCTGAATGTACCTTTTACAAAAGAAGCGAATAAAATGAAATTCAATACATTAGGCTTAACACCTGGTTTGTATTTTGTCGTTTTCAACGATAGTTATGGCAGAACACAAAGCAAGAAATTGATAATCGAATAATTGTTTTTGTATTAAAAAAAAGGTTTCAAGTAAGCGAAAGCTCCTTGAAACCCTTTTTTTTGCAACAGTGTCCACAGATACATAACATTTAGTAATTTATTGTCCCTTTTTATTTATTAAGTATGAATTAGGAATAAAATGCTATAAAAAAACAGTCATTCCGTGGGAATCCATACAGGCTAAGTGTGTCAATATCAATGGTATAGATTCCTATGGAATAACAATTATCTTATTAGTTTTTTTGTAACGCATACTTACCTTAAATATCTGAAGACATATCTGAAAAAAGTGATAAACTCCTTACTTTCATCTTGTAAAAATTCCCTCATCTTTTTTTTTCTTAAATCAATAGGCAAAGTAGCAAAATTTCGAATAAGTGCATCTTTTGCTTTTTTTCTTGCTTCCGCTAATTTATCATTATTTCCATTCAAATTTAGGGTTTGAATCGTGTAATCTGCTTTCGGCAAAATAAAATAATCAGAAATATAATTTATCAAGGTAGGATTCAAAAAATTAATTTCATCAAAATTATCATCTTTTAGATGCCCACAAGTATTTTTACGATTATCTCCTATTTCATTAAAGTGATTGCCTTCACACGAAACCAGTAAATTGCTATAATCAAACGTTAAAGCATTTATATCAAGGCTTTTAGGCTTTATATGTTCTATATGAGAGGCGTTTATATCTCTTATAATATCTTTTTCACAATAACAACAAAGACCAAACTGTTCATTATCAAGTATGTATTTTTTTAATATTCTTTTTTTACTTGCTATGTATTGAGACCAAGATGTTAGCCCATTCGTATCGCTAATAAAAAATGCTGGCGTGGGTGTTTTCTGTATATATTTCATCTTGTAAGCTCTATTTGAAATTTAATATCTTGAAAAAAAGACGAATTTTCACTTTCATACATTAACATTTCTTCCTTTATTTCTTTAGCTTCTGTTGTTTCTAATTGATTATTTTCAAAAAGTGTGCGATATGTTTTTCGCAATTTTGCGAGTTCTTTTGGTATATATTCCCCCCCCATAATGGTTTTAACGATAGTATTCAGGTCGCTTTCAAGGGGTGCTTCATCAAATTGCTCTGCGGTTGCCCCTTTAATGGTAGGCTTTATTACTACTAAGTTTTTGTAATAGGCTTGACTAATTATTTGAGGGGAATGGGTTGCGAGGATAAATTGACTTCCCTTACTCCACTTTTGTAAATCATTGCCTAATTCGTATTGCCAAATTGGGTGCAAGCCCATATCAACTTCGTCCATTAAAATAACCGAATTATCGACTGTTTTTGCTTTTAGCCATATATAAATACTTAACTTTTTTAGTTCTCCATGACTTAAATCTTTGGGACTTAATGTTAAATGCGTTTTGCTTGTTTTGAAGCTTACCCCTTTAAAATTGCTGTCAATAGTAATAGATTTGCCCGCCAACAAATGATTAAGTTCCTCTACCGTTGCCTTAATCTCATTTCCATATTCACCCGTTTCAATAGCTTTTTTGAAATCATTATCCTTTGCTTTTTGAAATGCTTCTAAAATCAAATTAATCGCCGAAAAATCATACGTAAATAACCCAATAACATCTTTTTGACACGCCATTACATGAGATTCATAACTACTATACACATACCTTTCAGTTGAAAATAGAGAAGCTAATTGCTTTTCATCAAGAAAATGTAATACCTGCGTATTAGGAGTAGCAAGATATATTCTATCTGAAATTTCATTCAAAATATCATCACTCTTATTAGATTTATACAACAAAACCTCACTATTTTTATTAAAATGAAATGCATATCTTAACCCTTCTTTTTGCAACTCATCAACTAATTTATTTTTTTCTGCTTCTGCTTTAATTATTAAAATATTTAACTCATCATCACTTACTAAATTGTTTTCTATCTCTTTTCGGGTTGAATGAATAAATGCTAAAATATCACTAATTTCTCCAGCCCTAAGAATACTCACTTTATGAAACTTTCGTAATTCTCTCCATGCAAGAGAAGGGGAGATTTTACCTGCTGATAAATCTTGTTCTAATCGATTAAGTAAATCAATATCATTAACTGCATTTTTAATATATTCTTTTTTCTCTTTTAGTTCTCTTAAAAGAAGAATGGAATTAAAATTCAAATTTTTATACTCATTTTTACAATAAAAAAAGGCTAAATTTATATTATTTTTTTCATGTTCCAATTCAAATTCAATAATGCTATTAAGTTTGTTTTTTAACTTTGGATTGTTGTAATATTCAAGCAATGTCTTTAAATATGTGTATCTATTCTCTTTAAAGGCACAATGCAAAAAACAGAATATAAACTGCAATAGCGTACTTTTCCCCCCACCATTGGCACTAATAATTGGAAACACATTATGATTTTGTTTCTCCTCAAAGTTGATAGAAATATCTTCTAAAACCTTAAAATTGTCAAATGATATTTTTTTGATAAACATATTTTTGATTTTTTAATACTAATTCAACACAAAGGTAGTATTTTTTTATATTTTAGCTTTCACTTTTTCCATGATTTTTCTGAAAAAATCATGGAAAATAGTTCTTCACACATTATACCCAAGACTTTTATCCCAATCCTTCCAAACCGCTTCTATGCCATTGCTTTGCAGCATTTCCACAATTTCTTGTGGCGTGCGGGCATCATCTATTTCAAACTGCTCCAACGAATCTTCATCTACTGCATAGCCGCCAGGATTCGTTTTTGAACCTGCACTCATCGAAGTTATACCCAAATTTACGATGTTATTGCGAAATTTTATGCTTTCTCGGGTAGAAATAGACAACTCTAATTCCTCATCAAGCAAACGATAGGCACAAATCAACTGCACTAATTCCTTATCTGACACATCGCACACCAAATCCTCATGTCCTTCGCAACGGCGTAGGCGAGGAAAAGAAAGAGAATATTTGGTCTGCCAATACTTTTTTTCCAAATATTGCAAATGTGCTGCACAAAAGAAACTATCTGTGCGCCAGTCTTCTAAGCCCAACAAAACACCTAAACCCATTTTGAAAATCCCTGCTTTGCCCAACCTGTCGGGCGTTGCTAAACGATAAGGATAATTCGATTTTTTACCCTTTGGGTGATGTTTTTTGTAATTTTCTTCATGATACGTTTCTTGATACACCAAAACAGTATGTAAGCCTTTGTTTATCAAAAGTTTATACTCATCTTCTTCCAATGGCTGCACTTCTATGGAGATATGTGCAAAATGTGGGCGCAGCAAATCTATGGCATGTGCCAAATAGGGAACGCCTACCGTTCTATTCGCCTCCCCCGTAACAAGCAAAACATGTTCATAGCCCATTTTTTTGATGTGTTCGGCTTCTTGCAAAATTTGTGCATCTGTTAAAGTTACCCTTTTCACTTGATTATCAAGGCTAAAACCACAATATGTACAAATATTTTGGCACTCATTTGAAAGATACATTGGCACATACATTTGCATGGTTTTACCAAAACGTTTACGGGTAAGGCTATGACTCAGTGCAGCCATTTGTGCCAAATAAGGGGCAGCAGCAGGCGAAATTAACGCCTTAAAATCCTCCAAATTTCGTATATTTTTTTGTAGTGCAATTTGTACATCTCTTTCTGTCTTGGCATAAATACTTGATTTTGTGGCTTGCCAATCGCCTATTGAAAATATATTCATATTCTTATTTAATATTTTTATATGTGAGTTCAAACAATTAAGGAAATAATTTATTTTTAAGCAAATGACTATCCTATAATTAGCACACATGACACAACTTTCAACTCTCCACTTTTAACTATCAACTACTTATACAGGATATTCTATCCGAGAATGATAGATATTTTGTAACTGCATAGTGATACTCCTCCGAATCGTTGTTATATCCTTAAAAGTGAGGGTAGAATAATCTAATTGATTGGTTTGAATTTTGCCATCTATGATTTTATTCACTAAATGTTCCAAATCTGTTTTAGAAATATTTTTGAGGGAACGAGCCGCAGCCTCTATCGAATCGGCAATCATAAGCACAGCCGTTTCTTTTGAAAAAGGTTTTTCGCCTTTATAAGTAAAAAGCGTTTCATCTACCAACTCATGCGGGTGATGCGCAATATATTGGCGATAAAAAAATTCTACCCTTGATTTCCCGTGATGAGTCTGAATAAATTCAATAATTTCAGGCGGAAGTTTATATTTTTTTGCCAACTCTACGCCATAAGTTACATGTTCCAAAATAATAGCAGCACTTTGTTCGGGCGAAATTTTCCCATGCGGATTTTCCCCTTCTCGAATATTTTCAGCAAAATATTCTGTATTTTTCATCTTTCCAATATCATGATACAAACCGCCCACGTAGGTAAGCAAGGCATTTCCGCCTATTTCTTGAATCACCGCCTTTGCAATATTAGCTACTTGTAAGCTATGTTGAAAAGTTCCTGGGGCAATAATGGCTAATTTATGCAATAAAGGATGATTTGTATCTGACAATTCTAAATAAGAAAGGGCAGAAGATGTCCGAAATATTTTTTCAAATACATACACAATGGGGTAAGCAAAAATAGTGAGAGATACATTGATAACCAACATTAAAATATTTCCAATATGTTTTTTTTCAAACAAAGCGGTTGTGTACCAGTGATATGCAATATAGGCGACAATATAAGCACTAAGAATATGTAATAAAGTTAAAAAAAACGCCTCTCTACGTTGCATCAAGCGCAGGCTATATACGGCAACCGTCCCTGCTACGACTTGAATAAAAGCATATTCTACACTATGCTGAATCAAAACTGCACCAAATAAGGCGATAGTAATATTACACATAGAACTCGTTCTGCTATCAAAAAAATGGCTAATAACAATGGGGACAATACATGCAGGAACGATAAAAACAGGTTCTATTTCACTAAATAAGCTATCAGATTGCATCATTTTATCTACAAGCGACATACTTATCATAATGAGTGCGACAACGCTCAGAATCAATGGCATTTTTTCTGTATCATAGTACAAACGAATGCGATTGTAACGCAAATATGCCATCAAAATACTGGCAATAATCAACATAATCAACAAGCGACTTGACACATCTTTCCATTGATTTTGTCCCCCCATACGATTTTCTTGTTCTACAATAAAAGAATGAATAATATTTGCCTTTTCGGGGGTTATAATATCTCCTTTGCGAGCCATCAGGGTGTGCATGGCTACTTTGCCATAAATAGGCGAAATCGCTGCAATCTGCTGCAATAGCGTACTTTGTGTAAGCGAATCATCATAAATAACATTGGGTTTTAGCGAAAAAAGCATCCACTTTTTAACCAACAGCTTATCTTGCTGATAGCGTAACTCTTCGGAAGCCATCACTTTTTCCCATTCCCCGATTCTCAGCAACTGATACGGGCTGAGCCATATTTCTGTATGTGGACTTGGTTTGACAATGAATACTCTGGGACTTGCAGCGGCATTAATACCCCTTAAATTTTGAATAGGAACGTCTGCAACTAAGCCTTTTTTATATACTCTACTCAATAAGATATGCAAATATTCCTGCATATTTACTTTCCATTCAGGATTTGCTGCATGTAAATACTCGTCAGGAAAAACACCATATTGCGTTTTACAATTTTGTTGGGTGGTGAGCAAAATATTGGCAGGCATTTTTTGCTGTAATTGTGTTTTATAGGTAGCAATAAGGGTAGAAAAAAGACTTACTTCCTTATCTAACTGCGTCAAAACCTGCAAACTTATGTTAGAATCTACCCTAAAGATAGGCATTTTACCTTGTTTTATAGCGATTTCCTCGTTTGATATGCTGTCTTTTGTCTTGCGAATCGGAAAATCAAAAGGAGCGAATAAATCGGGTTCTCGCCAAACCTTACCTACTTCGTATTGATAGTTATAGGTAGGGGCAGGGCTTAAAAAAAGTGTAACAATGATCACAAAAAGGGCTATCGCTATTCTTGATCGCCATTTGACAGATGCAAAAATACGGCGTATGTATTGTGTCATAGTTTGTAATTTAGTATTAAAAAAACGATATTTGATTGCAAAATAATACTTTTTTATTCGTTTTTTTATGAAAAATAATTATTTATCCTTAAATTTGATGCCAAATGTTGTTTGTTGAATATACCTTTCATTATTTTTTTTCTATTTTGACTCATATAAGATGTTACGTAAAAAAATTATTTCCCGTTTTTCTATCCGCAATAAGCCTGGCGAAGTGCCTGGCGCATTACACTTCATTGGAGAACAAAAAACGGATTCGCCTTTTATCCGAAACATGACGTATGATGTAAAAAGTTTGGCAGAATCGCCCAAGATTTTCAGCAATTACACGTCTTTATTGGAAAAACTGACCTCTGAAAACGTAAATTGGTTAGATATTGAAGGGCTGAATGACATCAAACTGATGGAGATTATCGGCAAAAAATTCATGTTGCATAATCTTTTATTAGAAGACGTTCTTAACACCACACATCGCCCCAAAATTGAGGAATTTGAAAATGCGACCTTAGTTATTGTGAAAATGCTAAGTTACAACAAAATAGAATGTAGCATTGTTTCAGAGCATATTTCCTTGGTTTTGGCGCAGAATACTTTGATTAGTTTTCAAGAAGTAGAAGGCGATGTTTTTGAGCCAATTAGAGAAAGAATAAGACACAGTAGCGGCAAAATTCGAGTCAAAGATGCAAACTATTTACTTTTTACCTTGCTTGATGCCATTGTAGATAATTATTTTACGATTATAGAACATATTGGCGAGGAATTGGAGAAGCTGGAAGACCTTATTTTAGCGAATCCTTCCGATGAAGTCATCAAACAAATACACTATTACAATCGGCAAATGATTGTTTTGCGAAAGGCTGTATGGCCGCTTAGAGAGGTAATTAATGGTATTTTGAAAGGCGTAGGAAAAGTCGTAAATGATAATAATGAACTGTATTTCAGGGACTTACATGACAATACCATTCAAGTTATCGAAACCATCGAAATGTATAAAGACACCATTTCAGGGTTGAGAGATTTGGCTTTTTCTAACATCAGCAATAAAATGAATGACATTATGAAAACGCTTACTGTGATGTCTTCTATTTTCACGCCGCTTACGTTTATTGCAGGTTTGTATGGAATGAATTTTGACAATATGCCCGAATTACACAGTAGATATGGCTATTTTGCGGTTTTAGGCGTAATGATTTCCATTCTTATTACGCTGCTTTATATATTCAGGCGAGTAAAATGGCTGTAATGCGATTATTATGGAATGATTTTTGCGATTTTCAGGGTTTTATAATTATTTAAGTGGTTCTTTGACATTTTTTGTGGAAGGCATCTAAAATGCCGCATTTTGGTAGGTAGGGGACAAGGCAATGCCCTGTCCCCTACCTACCAAAACGGAAAACCAAAAAAATGTCATAAAACCATTTAAGTTTACGCATGGCTAAATAATTATCAATCACAAACCCGCTTTTATCTTATTAAATATTAACAATTACATAGCATGAATGAGCAAGACAGAACGATAATTGATTTACACGACAAAAATGTTAGTGCACAAACTATCTTAAACAATATTTCTGATGCTATTTGTGTGATAGATAAGAATTTTTGCTATATAAATGGAAATGAATCTTTTACGAAAAGATTCTCAAACATTTTTGGGATTACTATTTCTGTAGGAGAAGATATAAGAAGCTGTATGCCAACCGAAATTGCAGATTTTTGGGTGGCGCATTACAAAAGAGGCTTAGCAGGAGAAAAACATCAATTTGAATACGATTATCAACAAGCAGATGGTACACACTATTCTGAAGTAACTATTAGCCCTATTTTTGTGGGTGAAAATGAGGTATATGGAATAACAATTGTAAACCGAGAACTTACGCAAAAAAGTGTCATGGTTCAAAAACTCATTTCCACACAAGAAAATTTTGACGATGCGCTTAGTTTTTCCAAAATGGGAAATTGGGATTTAGATTTGAATACGTTTATCTTGTCTTTGAGCAAACATAAACAGCTCATTTTAGAAATAGAAACCGATGAGCCACTTACTATAGCATTAAGCGATTATGGGCATAGATTTGTATTTTCAGAAGACCATTTTATTATCCAGCAAAATGTAAATTTATTGATTGAGCACAAGCATGATATAGGTTATACTTTACATTTTGATTATCGTTGCATTACGGCAAAAAAGAACCTCAA
>JAAFHL010000343.1 GCA_013298365.1 Bacteroidota bacterium
AAAGCGCAATTTAGCAATATGTTCTTCTATTGTGTTTGTAGTAGCATAAAAGTATATTTGCGTGTTAATGAATTGGGCGTAATATTTTAGGAGCTGAAATTTTTTTGAGGGTAAATAAATGTAAAACCATGCTAATAAATCCTTGTTTGCAGATTCTTACAGAATGGTTTTGACGTTGAAAATACAACCACTCTGTAAGAATCCAGAAAACTATGTTAATAATTTTTCCCCCTATTGCGTCTCTGCACTAAATAGGAGGAATTAAATGCCATACAAGATAAGTAGATAAAAGCCATTATTTGCGAAAATCTGCGTTCTTTATCTGCGTTTATCTGCGAGAACCTACGATTAGTCCTGATTCTTCATTTTGACCATCGTCAAAATTGTTGCAATCGCTACCGTTTCGCCCGTTTCGTCATATACATCAACCAACCATTTCACGATACCCCTTGCAACGTCTTCTGGCTCTCTACGTTCTTGAGCTATCTTTTCTTTGCAGGTGAGTTTTACGCCAATGGTTGCGCCTGCGTACATTGGTTTGAGGAAACGACATTCTTCTAAGCCATAGTTGAGCAAAACGGGTCCTTTTTTGGCATCTACAAATAAGCCTGCCGCAGCCGAAAGTACAAAATAGCCATGTGCAACGGGCTTTTCAAACAAAGTTCCTTCCAATGAGGTGTGGTCGGTATGTGCATAAAAATGGTCCCAGCTCACATTGGCAAAGTTTACGATGTCTGCCTCTGTAATCGTACGCTTATGGGTTACCAAAGTTTCCCCTATTTCCAATTCTTCAAAATGTCTGCGGAAAGGGTGAATGTCATGCTCGGTTTGTTTGCCGCCATATTGATACACATTGGTAATATGCGACAAAACAGTAGGCGAACCCTGAATCGCAGTACGTTGTAAGTAGTGCATAACGCCACGTTTGCCACCCATTTCTTCGCCACCGCCTGCACGTCCAGGTCCTCCATGCACTAACAAAGGCATCGGAGAACCATGCCCTGTGTTTTCTTTGGCGCAATCTCTGTCTAAGACCAAAATTCTGCCGTGCATAGAGGCGGCACCTAATACAAATTCCTTTGCAATGTCTTTATCGTAAGTTGCAATCGAGCAAACAAGCGAGCCTTTGCCCATTTTCGCCAATTCTATCGCATCTTCGGTGTCTCTATACGGCAACAAAGTCGCCACAGGACCAAAACATTCAATATTATGCACATCTTCTTGCCCAAAAGGATTGTCATTTCTCAACAAAACAGGCGCGAAGAATGAACCTTTTTCTCTATCTGCACCCATTACTTCAAAATTATCTAAATTTCCATAGACCATTTCGCAGCTTTTACGCAGTTCCATTACCCTTTCATGTACTTCTTTTACTTGTACTTTTCCTGCCAATGCGCCCATACGCACTCCTTTTTCCGCAGGATTTCCTATCACCGTTTGACTCAACATTTTGCCAAGCTGAATCTGTACATCTTCTATCAAATTTTCGGGAACAATGATACGGCGCACTGCGGTACAACGTTGTCCCGCTTTTAAGGTCATTTCTTTGCGTACTTCTTTCAAAAACAAGTCAAATTCTGCTGTACCAGGTACCGCATCTTTACCCAAAACCGTACAATTGAGCGAGTCAGCCTCCATATTGAAAGGCACTGCTTCGTTTATAATACGTTTAGAAGCTTTGAGCATACGACCTGTGTCGGCACTGCCCGTAAAAGTTACCACATCACTTGACGTAACAAAATCCAAAATGCCCCGAGCAGAACCACAAATTAATTGCAAAGAACCTTCGGGCAAAATGCCAGAGGCAACAATCTCTTTTACAACGGCTTCAGTCAAATAAGAAGTAATTGCAGCAGGTTTAACAATCGCAGGAACACCAGCAAGGAGGTTTACCGCCACCTTTTCCAACATACCCCACACAGGGAAGTTAAAGGCATTGATGTGAATGGCAACCCCTTCTTTTGGCATCATAATATGGTGTCCATGAAACGTGCCTTCTTTGGAGAGTTTCGCCATTTCACCATCTACATAGTAGGGTTGGTCTGGAAATTGACGGCGCAAACTTGAATAAGCGAATAAATTGCCAATTCCGCCCTCAATGTCCACCCAAGAATCGGCTCTTGTAGCCCCCGACCAAGCAGAAATAGCGTAAAAAATCTCTTTTCTTTCCATCAAATAGAAAGCCAAAGCCTTCAACATGCGTCCTCTTTCATGGAAAGTCATTTTGCGAAGCTGTTTGCCGCCTGTTTTGCGGGCATATTTCATCATCGCATCAAAATCTAAGCCTTTGCTGCTTGCAATGGCTACTTCTTCGCCAGTAATGGCATTAAATAAAACTTCTCCATCAGAAGAAGCAGGAACAAATTTCCCTTCGGCGTAATTATTGAGTAATAGCATATTATTTTTTATTTCTCGCAGATTTGCGCAAATATAGCCGCAGATTAATGCAGATATTTGTGTGTTCTGCGAAAATCTGCGTCTTTTATCTGCGTTCATCTGCGAGACAAAATTAACACAAATATCCCTATTTGCAATCATACCTATTTCATTATAATAAATTCTATCTTATCCTTTTCCGTTTCTTACAAAAAAGCCTACCTTTGCGGCATCATTTATCATTCTCATTTATTTATTACTGTCCATTATGGGTACCCACGCAATCATTACATTAGAGCAATTTATTATAGAAAAGGAGAAAAATAATCCGCAAGCCACAGGCAGCCTCTCTCAAATCATTAGAGACCTTGTGTTAGCAACACGAATCATCAATCGTGAAGTAAATAAAGCGGGTTTAGTAGATATTATTGGCGCAATAGGTGGCACAAATATTCAAGGAGAAGAAGTCCAAAAACTTGATGTCTATGCTGAAAGACAAATTATAGACGCATTAAAAAGAGGTGGAGAAACCTTTGCCGTAGGTTCAGAAGAATCTGACGATATGCTCATTTTGAATCCCGAAGGCAAATATGTTGTCATGATAGACCCTTTGGACGGTTCCTCAAATATAGATGTCAATGTTTCGATAGGAACGATTTTTTCAGTGTATCATCGCAAATCGGAAGATGGGGCAGAATTGCACGAGTCTGACTATTTGCAAAAAGGAAGAGAACAAGTTGCCGCAGGATATTTTTTGTATGGCACAAGTACAATGCTTGTTTATACCACAGGACATGGCGTAAATGGCTTTACCCTTGACCCTTCTATCGGAGAGTTTTTATTGTCGCATCGAGACATTACCTATCCTGCAAAATGTAATATTTATTCTATCAATGAAGGCAATTATCGCAAATTATTTGAAGGGGTGAAACAATATTTGCGTTTTATCAAAACCTCAAATGAGGTGAAAAAGCCTTATACCTTGCGCTATGTAGGCTCACTTGTGGCAGATTTTCATAGAAATTTGCTCAAAGGTGGCATTTATTTGTATCCAGGCACAACAGACAAGCCACAAGGCAAGTTGCGTTTGATGTATGAAGGCAATCCGATGGCGATGCTTGCCGAGCAAGCGGGTGGCATGGCAACAAATGGCTATACAGATGTTTTGGACACCGACCCTGTAGAATTACATCAACGAACTCCTTTATTTTTGGGTAGCAAAGACGAGGTTACGATGATACAAGAATTTATCAAAGTCTATGATCAGATTTCCAATTTGGTACTAAATGGCAGAAAATAAAAGTAGTTTTTGGGTAGTATTATGGCGAATCTTCAAAGGTTCGCCCTATTTTTTTAGGGCTTAATAGAATTTAGCTATTTTCGCATAAAATTATCCGTTCAGCCTATTTTTTACACAGTTTAGTAAACATTAGGTAAATGTATAAGAAAAAAAACTGCACTTTTGTGGCGACATAATTTTTAATATATATTTATGATGCGATTTACTCAATATTTACGTTATTCTTTCTTTTGCTTATTTTTGACAACACTGAATCGGCTTTTGGCACAGCAAAGCTGCCCAACGGTTTCTGTCCCTGATGATACACTGCTTTGTACCAATCAAGCCACACTTACTGCGACAATTGCACAAAATGCGCAAACAACAAGTTATACAGTTGCTCCTATTCCGTATGTTCCTTTTCCCTTTGTTGGGGCAAATAATGTCATTGTAAATGTAGATGATATCTGGTCAGGTGTGATACAGCTTCCCTTCGATTTTTGTTTTTATGGAACAGGTTACAACCAATGTATTATTGGGGCAAATGGCGTGATTAGCTTTGATGTTGGAAATGCGGGCTTATTTTGTCAGTGGGCTATTAATGGCGGTATTCCATCTAATACAAATCCTACAAACTCCATTATGTCTCCTTTTCATGATATAGACCCAAGTGTGAGTGGACAGGTAACTTGGGACTTGTATGGCACATATCCTTGCCGTATTATGGTCATTACCTGGAATCAAGTGGCAATGTTTAGTTGTAATAATTTAGTTACAACGCAACAAACGGTTTTATATGAAACCACCAATATCATAGAGACATATATCTTAAATAAACCCCTTTGTGCTACTTGGAATGGAGGGGCTGCTATTCATGGGATTCAAGATGCAACAGGGACAGTAGCAACGGTTGTACCTGGTCGTAATTTTCCCACAAACTGGGCTACACAAAATGATGCTTGGCGTTTTACCCCTGCGGGTGGAGCGTCTAATGTATTGGTAAACTGGTATCAAGGCGGCGTTTTGATTGGTACAGGTACAAGCATTAATATAAATGCAGGACAAACAGACGATTATGTAGCAGAAGCCATTTATTCGGGCTGTGCAGGCGCGCCTGACGTGGCGGTGTATGATACAGCAACGATTACTATTATAGGAGATATTTCTGTAACTAGTTCCACTTTTACAGATGTAGATTGTAATGGTACGTTGGGTACAGCTTCGGTAACGGTACAAAATAATTCGGGGGGAGCGGCTGTATATTCATGGGTACCCAATGTGTCCTCGACATCAAGTGCAACAGGGCTGAATATAGGAACTTATACCGTTTATGTTTCAAGTGCAAATAGCGTATGTGTGGCTTCACAGACATTTAATATAGGGCTTACGGGCAGCGTTACCATTAATAACGTAGCTACCACAAATGCAAATTGTAATGGCACTTTGGGAAGTGCAAACGTTTCTGCGCAGCTTAGTGCAGGTGGTTTACTTAGCTATTCGTGGTTGCCAAATGTAGGAAGCTCTGCCATTGTGGGCAGTTTAAATCCTGGCAATTATACGGTATATGCCATAAGCCCAAATGGTTTATGCCAAGACTCTGCCTCGTTTACCATAACAGGTGTTCCTCCTATTGTGGTAAATGGTAGCTCTGTACCTGTGAGTTGTCATGGGGGAAATGATGGTTCTATTGCTGTTTTTGCATCAGGCGGAACAGCACCTTATACTTATAACTGGTTTCCTGCTGTTTCTAATACTGCTGTGGCAAATGGACTTTCTGCGGGAACTTATACTTTGGTAGTATCTGATATAAACAATTGTAATACTGCGCAAAATTATACTGTTACAGAGCCACCTTATATTGCGCCACCTATTGCACAATTTAC
>JAAFHL010000340.1 GCA_013298365.1 Bacteroidota bacterium
ACATGAATAAAATAAAGTATTAATTTGCGTTCTGCCCCATTAGGGGCAAAATATCGGTAAAAAACAAGATAGCTCACCGTCTCGTATCAAATTTTTTGTGCTTGCACGAAAAAGCCTATAAAATTCGGGGGATTTTTCAATATTTCTACCAATATTTTGTGCCTACGGCACAGGCGAAACAGCGAAATAATGCTTGATAAAAAATTATACTTTATTCTATTTACCTTCCTAGAAATATATACAAAAATAATTTTTTCTGTATGATTGATTACTATTTCGTAAAATCAATCATTATACCTGTATAGTTTCTCTAATATGTTCAGATTATGAAAAAACTAACGACACTAACTACCTTTTTAATGGCTTTTATGTTTTTTTATGGGCAAAATATCATGTTTTACCCTTTGCATTATAGCTATGAGTACGATTATGTGATGCACTATTTAGGAAATCTTCCCGCCGATGAAATTCGTGAACCCCAAAAAGGCATTGTACAAGCGGAATACGATGGTTTTGCAGCAACTTATTATTTCAACGACAAAAAAGAATTGTATAAGGTTGAAACCATCAAAAGCTATGATAAGCAAGGGCGCATGAATACGGCTTTGCGCAAGGCAAATCGTTTTCTCAAACTGCTCAATGTAACGATGTATGAAACAAAAACGGCTATCACCGAAAAAAAATGGGCAGGTAAAACCAAATTGCCGATGGGGACAAAAGTAAAAAAAGAATATGAGTTTGACTTGATGATGCGCAAATATGCGTCAAATGACATGGAAGTAACTTTAGGCGGGATATGTTTGCAAAGAAAACCTACAAATGAACCCAATTTTATCCCAAGTCGTAAAAATGACAGCCCTAAACCTGCCGAAGTAACGGCAAAGAGCTTGAGAGAGAAGCTGGAATGAATAGATGTAACATACTTTTTCTTTCATTTTTCATGCTAAAAAAGTATCTTTGCCAAAACAAATTGCTACACATTTATGATGAAATTTATATTTTTATTTATTGCTTTGTTTATTTCATTCTCGCTTCATTGTCAGCGTATTAGAAATGTCAGAAATGAAATAAAAGGCGAATTGATGTATATCAGTTATGACTTAGAAGAATGTCCTGATAGCGTCAAAAGAAGCCATATATTGATTTCATATGAACAAATTTATAGCTCACCAAAAGAGGGAAATAATAAAGGAATTATTGGCAATGTTACAACTGCCGTAGGGGATATAAACAAATACATTACCTGTGGCAAAAATAAAAGTGTCATTTGGGAATATCAAAAAGATATAATGAATGGACGAGAGTCGCAAATAGAATTGTATCCTTTTATCAAGCAAGCCGAAGAAGAAGAAAGCATATCTTTGCTGGCAAAAAATCGTTTTTCGGAGTTGAAAATGGGGGATAAGGATAAGGATTTTACGCCTATCACCGAATTTAGGGGGCGATATTTGCCGCCACAAACCGATGTCTATGTTTTGAGCATTGGCACAGCTTCGCAATTATCGCACAATATTTATGCAGAAAATGATGCTGCTCTTTTTGCCAAATATGCAGAAGTTAATCTGTCTATTGCGAGAGAAAATGTAAGCCTTTTGCTCAATCCAGATAGTGCTTTATTCATTCAAAATATAAAACGATTGGCTTTATTGGCAAAAGCAATGCAGGGAAAAGCGACCTTTTTGATTTATTTTTCGGGGGAAAACATTGTGGAACAAGATAAAATGTATCTTTTGCTCAATGACGGCGGCTATGCTTTGCAAGAAATGTATGCAGAATTGACGCAATTCCCCTTAAATCGAGTAGCGATTGTATTAGAAACGGATTTTAGTATTACCAAAGAGGAAATGATAGTTCCCGATAAAAAAAGGATAAAGGAAAATTTAGCGGTTTTTTGTGCGGCGAGTCCCGAAGAGGAAAATCTGCCCATTATGGCGTTAGAATACAATCTGTTTACCTATAGTTTTCTGAAAAACATTCGAGATACATACAACAACGTTGCGTATAGAGAGGTTTTTTCGAAAACAAAGGATTTTGTAAGCAAAAAAGCAATTTATTTGGGTGAAAAAAGTCAAATGCCGATTGTGTATAGTTCAGCAAAGACAGGCGCAAGTTGGAAATCGTGGAATTTTTTGAAGTAAAACAGACGTTTATTCCTTCAAATTTCTAAATAATTCATTCACGTAGGTTTTTTGTCCTTCTGTGTAAAGATGTGTTACATTAAAATTTAGCATAACCCCCAAGGGTACATTGAGTAATTTCATGTAGGTAAGCAGTTGCGCTTCGTGAATCGGGAGTATTTTTTCTACTGCTTTTAGTTCTACTGCTACAATATTTTCAATAAATAAATCACATCTTAATTCCGCATCTAAAAACAAGCCTTTGTAATGAATAGGGACAATCATCTCAGATTCATATTTGATGTTTCTTAAAGACAACTCTGTTTTTAGGCATTTATGATAAACACTTTCCAACAAACCAGGTCCCAAATGCTTGTGTACCTCTATTGCCGCACCATTTATTTTGTAAGTGAGGTCTTTTAAATAGGATTTTGTAATTTCCATTGTGCTTGTTATTTATTTTCTACCATAAAAGGCATAAATGGTGGTCTATTTCCTACCATAAAAGGCATAAAAGTACACAAAAAGGTGTTACTTATATGTCCTTTTATGTCTTATATGGTGGTTTATTTTCTACCATAAAAGGAATAAAAGTACATAAAAAGGTGTTACTTATATGTCCTTTTATGTCTTATATGGTGGTTTATTTTCTACCATAAAAGGCATAAAAGTGCATAAAAAGGTGTTACTTATATGTTCTTTTATGTCTTATATGGTTGCTATTTTCTACCATAAAAGGCATAAAAGTGAATAAAAGATGTTACTTATATGCTCTTTTATGTCTTATATGGTGGTTAAAAAAGATTACAACCTCGCTTCCAAAGCCCCATCATACAAGGCTTTTAACGCTGCAACTGTACCAATATGTTCGCCATTTATGATAACCTCCTCAGCCGTAACCTCGCCCAAAATACGATACGGAACGCCACAAGTTTGCATATATAATTGAAAATCAGCATTTCTTTCGGGAGAAATAGAAACCACTACTCGCCCTGCGGCTTCGCCATACAAAGCCATATCTGTACGCATATCCGCAGACGTATGCAAAGTAAAGCCTAATCCACCTGCAAAAGCAGATTCTAATGCCGAAATCGCCAAGCCACCTTCCGAAATATCATGTACAGAACGCAAAATATTTGTGCCTCTCAATGCCAAAATACAGTCATGTAATTGCTTTTCTTCCGCCAAATTCAAATAAGGTGCAGGGCTATATTTTATGCCATGATAGCGATAAATATATTCCGAGCAAGCAAAATCTTCCACATCTTTTCCTACCAAATACAAGAAATCGCCTGCTTGCTGAAAGTGCATAGAAAAACGGTCCATATTGATGTCTTCCATCAAACCCACCATACCAATCGTAGGCGTAGGATAAACAGGACCATCTTCGGACTGATTATAAAAACTCACATTTCCACCCGTTACAGGGGTATCAAACATCTCACAAGCCGTTTTCATGCCTTTGATGGCATTTGCAAATTGATAATACACTTCGGGATTATAAGGATTACCAAAATTCAAACAATTTGTTACGCCAATCGGCACACCACCAGAACAAACAATATTTCTTGCTGCTTCTGCTACTGCCAAGGCACAACCTCTTTCAGGATTAGCATGTACATATCTCGAATTACAATCTGTCGTAACAACAAGGGCTTTATTTGTGCCTTTCACCCGCACAACGGCTGCATCTGCGGGCAAATTTGTTGTATTGTTATCTGTTCCCACCATAGAATCATACTGCTCATACACCCATCTTTTTGAAGCGATGACAGGTTCTTGTAACAAAAATTCTATGACAGTTTTTTGTGAGCTTGGCACTTCTATTTCGGCTGCACTAAATTTCTTAATTTCCTCAAAATAAGCAGGTTCTTTTTGCTCACGCACATACACAGGCGCACCGCCACCCAACACAAGCGACTCGCCAGGCACTTCGCCGATACATTCATCGTGCATGAAATAACGTACCAGACCCGAATCTGTAACCACGCCAATTTGTGCGTAAGGAATGTCCCATTTATCCCAAATATCCGTAGCTGCTTTTTCTTTTCCTTTTTCCAATACAAACAACATTCTCTCTTGCGACTCAGAAAGCAGAATTTGCCAAGCCTCCATATTTTTTTGACGCATAGGCACTTTATCCAACCAAACGTCCATTCCTAAACCTGCTTTTGCTGCCATTTCGGAGGTAGAACAAGTGATTCCTGCTGCCCCCATGTCTTGCAAGCCTACCACAATGCCCGTTTCTACCGCTTCCAAAGTAGCTTCCAACAAGATTTTCTCCATAAAAGGGTCGCCTACTTGTACAGAAGGCAATTTCGCTTCTGAACCTTCAGAAATATCTTCAGAGGCAAAAGTCGCCCCGTGCATTCCATCTGTGCCAGTTGCTGCGCCCATGATATATACAGGATTGCCCACGCCTGCTGCAATCGCAGAAACGATTTTGCCCGCTTTCACAATGCCCACAGACATCGCATTTACAAGCGGATTTGTGTTATAGCAATCATCAAAATAGATTTCGCCGCCAACCGTTGCCACACCAAAGGCATTGCCATAATTGCCAATTCCTTTTACTACACCTTTGAGCAAATGCTTGGTTTTTGCGAGGTCTATATTACCAAAACGAAGCGAATTGAGGGCTGCAATCGGACGTGCGCCCATCGAGAAAATATCTCTGTGAATTCCGCCCACGCCCGTCGCTGCGCCCTGATACGGCTCAATCGCAGAAGGGTGATTATGTGATTCTATTTTGAAAGCAACGCCTAAGCCGTCTCCAATGTCCATTACGCCCGCATTTTCTTCGCCAGCCGCCGCAAGTACACGAGAACCCGTTTTGGGCAAGGTCTTGAGTTGCAAGATAGAATTTTTGTACGAACAATGTTCACTCCACATCACGGAATAAACGCTGAGTTCTGTAAAATTAGGTGTGCGCCCGAGTACCTGACAGATTTTGTCATATTCTTCGGCAGAAAGTTTGAGTTGTAAAGCAGTTGCTAAATTTGGCATGATAAGACATGATGTTTATGAGGGCGCAAAATTAGGGATTTTTGGGCTAAAAGCAAATCTATTTCGTATTTGAATATAACTACAAGATAAGGCATTTCATTTACAATTTCTCATGATTTTATGAACTTTCCCAAAGCTACTATCGTCTTCATTTAGCTATTTTAATGTTATATTTCATTAGGTGCTATCGTATAAGATGTTCACGTATCTGCCTATTCAACTGTTGGACTCATAGCATCAACATTACGGGCTTTCCGATGCAGAAATCGCCATGACAGAAGGGAAAACTAAGCCTAAACAAAAATCTTGTCTAAAATATAGCGAAAAAAGCTACCTTTGCGCTATAATTTACAACACATTACAATATGTTTAGCTTACAACTTCAAAATTATAAGAGTTTTTTGGACGCTGAAGTTCAGCTTTCCAAAATCAATATTCTTATCG
>JAAFHL010000341.1 GCA_013298365.1 Bacteroidota bacterium
GTAATTTTATTATATAAAAAAGTTTGTTGCATTTCCATTTCAGTGCTATAGGTTTCATAATAAAATGAAATGGTGATTTTGTTTTGTGCATCAAATTTTTGAATAACTTCTTGCAAATTATTTTCCAAATTTGCATTTAGTTCTGTGTATCCATTTTGAAAAGTTAGATATACTTCTCTCTCAGAAGCCATACTAACATGAATAAAAAGTGAAAAAATAATGGTGAATGAGATACTTTTTTGATAAAAAAACTGCATAAATAAATAAAATTTAATGATTGAATAAAGTCAAGAGAATAAATGAATAAAGATTTATATTTCCCCTAAAAATATGCCCAAACAATTATTAATCAATAGTTTAAAAGCATATTTCCAATATAAAACTCCTAAATATATGATTTGTTTATTAGCATATACTTAAGCTATTTTGTCAAACTTTATGCCATATATTTCAAAATTAAGTTAATTATTACTAATAGTAATATACCAAATATCATTACATTGTAAGTAAAAAGCTATAAATCACGTATATATGTAAATAAAAAAGGTTTTTTCATTTTTTTACACGTTAGATTTTAGCTAAATAATACACTAACATGTAGGACAACTCCTTTATTTGCCATTATTTATAAGAAAAAAGCCTTTTTTACACTATTTAAACGCATTTTAGGCAGATAAGCATTTCATTATCATATAAATATACAAGAAAGATTTTGCCTAAAAACGCATCTTTTTGTGTATAAATAGATTGTACAAAAAAGACACATTTGTATATTTATTGCAAGTTGAGAAGTAATTGCTGCCTAATAACCTTCGATTTGGAAAATTACATTACAATATAGCCTATCACAAGAACAAAATGAAATAATTCCTTAATTTTTCATTTTCAACTATTAATTTTCAATTACTTATTGTAATTTTGCAGCCTCAAAACCGCATACTCATTTTCAGCGAACATTCTGTACTTATCTGCGTCATCAGCGAAAAAATATTTTTAGATTATGGCTAAAGTAACCGTAGTAGGTGCAGGCGCAGTAGGCGCAACTTGCGCCGATGTTGTTGCCAAAAAAGGCTTTTGCAACGAAGTAGTTTTATTGGACATCAAAGAAGGTTTGGCAGAAGGTAAAGCCCTTGATATGTTTCAAACTGCTTCTATTTTGGGCTTTGACTCTCGCCTTGTAGGTTCTACAAATGATTATTCAAAAACAGCAAATTCTGATGTAGTTGTGATTACTTCTGGTTTGCCCCGTAAGCCAGGTATGACACGTGAGGAATTGATTTCTGTAAACGCAGGTATCGTAAAATCGGTAACCGAAAATATCCTTGCACATTCTCCAAATGCGATTATTGTTATGATTTCCAATCCTTTGGATACGATGACTTATTTGGCGCACACCGCTTTCAATATTCCCCGCAATCGCATTATCGGTATGGGTGGTTTATTGGATAGCGCACGTTTCAAATGCTATTTGGCGTTGGAATTGAATTGCTCTCCTAAAGATTTGCAAGCAAATGTAATTGGCGGTCATGGCGATACGACCATGATTCCTTTAACTCGTTATGCAAGTTTGTCTGGGATTCCTGTTTCTCAACTCATTTCTCCAGAGCGTTTGCAACAAATTGTGTCTGATACAATGGTAGGTGGCGCAACTTTGACTAAATTGATTGGTACATCTGCTTGGTATGCACCTGGTGCTGCTGCTGCAACGGTAGCTGAGGCTATCATCATGGACCAAAAGAAAATCATTCCTTGTTGTACATCTTTGAATGGCGAATATGGTTTGAATGATATTTGTATAGGAGTACCTGTTGTTTTGGGTCGCAATGGCATGGAGCGTATCGTAGAAATTGACTTGAATGACGAAGAAAAAACATTGCTTAACAAATCTGCTGACGCAGTTCGTAATATGAATGATGTGTTGAAAACGATGTAATTACATCATTTCATCTATATATTCTCCCCACTTTATGACATAGGGTGGGGATTTTTAGTTTGTATTTCTCACAGATTTTCGTAAATTATTCGTTTATACCTAAATTGAATTATTTTTCGTAGGGGTTCAGTGCTTGAATCCAATCAGGTTTAGGCACTGAACCCCTACAAAACTGAACTGCGAGAAATTAGCTTATTAAAAGAAATTAAATGCCAAAACAACTCTATCTCTACGAATAGATTCTAACACACGAGAATAAGGGGAAGCTGTATATTTCATTACATCACCTAAGCCCATAGAGTAGCGTAACTCAGGCATAAAAAAGTGCCTTTTATTGTAGCGAATACAATAACCTACCCCAAAATCAAAAACTCCATAATTAGGATTAAAGGTAATCGGTGCAATGTCATTATTTCTATATCCGCTGTCAAATGTACGTCCAGCACGAATACCAAGCATGGCAGCAAAACTCTTTTTTTTCTCTAAGTTACAGATTAAGAACTGAATAGGAATTTCTAAATTAACTTGACGCACATTTACACTATTAGAAAAGCCACTTTTAAATTGATAATCAAATTTGGCAAAAGCAATATTTGCGACCAAAGCAGGACGCAAAGTGAGCCATGTATATAAGCGGATATTGACGGGAAAGCCAAGGCTCAAGCCACCTGCTTTGAGCGGTGAAAGGTCTTGTGCAATGCTTTTGAGGGTATCGCCTTGTGTAAGATTTGCCAAAGGGGTACGCCAAAAATTGTAATCCAAACTAAGATTTACGCCCATAAGACTCTGGCTATATCCCATCATGGTGCTTAGTGCGAGGCAAAACAATAGTGCATATTTTTTCATAAAAAATAGGAAAATAAGTTAATAAATATGATTCGGGGGTAAATATATAGATTTCTGGGCATAAAAGGAAAAATAAATATGAAATGTTGTCCGATTTTATTTTCGCCTAATATTATTAGCTTATAAATGCTTTTCAGGGTATCGAATCTTTTGTATTACTAAATCACTTCCCATTCATTTGTGCCAAATTCCCAAAATAGGATAATGTTAGTGCAACTCATTTTTATTAACATACTGATTATGAGTAATTTATTTTTATGGCACGCTATTCGATATAAAAGAAACATAACTAACCAATCATTTATTTTTAGTAATAATATATTTAACATCTAAGCAATTTTATATTTGACAAGTGAATAGACCTAATCAACAATCAACCGAGTATTTGTATTTATTAAGACAACCCACCTTTTTTAGTTTTCTAATGAAATAGTGATTTTTTACGGCAGCATAACGACAACCTTTCAAAGGTTGTCGGCTGACTGCTAATGTTTTATTCTCATATTTAATTTAATAATTATGCACGCAAGACTGATTTTTTTGGTAGATAGCAATACTTCTTCCGCAGATATAATGGTAAATCATATAGAACGCTATCACCCGACTTGCAAGGTCAAACGATTTGTGAGTGGCGAAGATATGATACAATATCTTTCTGTTAAACCTCATTTAGTAATCATTGATTATCAATTAGATAGCAGAAAAAAAGGGGCGATGAATGCCGCACAAATGATGGACAAGATAAAATCGTTAGGGCTTGATATTCCTGTGGTCTTTGTGAGTGGGGTACAAGATATAGGTGCTGCGATGGCAATGATGGAAAAAGGTGCAAAAGATTATTTATTTAAAACCGAAAATTTACTCAAAGAAATTGATGAGGTTATTTGGTAAGGAATGTAAGTTGCGTATTGTTTTTAGCGTACTGCGATTCTCCTGAATCGCAGGCTATACACAAAACATGTATGCTTAATGGTTCGCTTTTTTATGCGATTCTGGAGAATCGCAGTACGAACATCGTTACAATCGTTTCATTCGCAACTTACATTAAGTAATAGTTAATAATGAATAATTAAAAATTATGCTAATATATGTTAGGAATGAGTGAAAAATAAAATAACCATTCTGCAAGAAACCAGAAAAGCTAAGTAATTCAGTATCAGTTTTCTGGATTCTTACAGAATAGACAACCTTAACAAGTTATTTTTCACTCCTCCCTTAGTCATTTATTTAACCCTAAATTATCTTATTAGTTTTTTGCAAGTCATACTTAATACAGAAAAAACATATAAGAACGCCCTTGCAAATTGCTTCGCAAGGGCGTTCTTATAAAAATCCGTCAACGGAAATTACTCACTTAAATTAATGATATAATATCCACCCGTCATAAACACAGCATCATCTATAAACGAATCGCCCGCAGGAAATCCCGCAGGTTTGATAAGCAAACGCATTTTGGTTTGTTTGACCGTAGCTCCTACAGGCAATTTGCTTGCAAAAAGACGATTAGGAATAAAGGTAAATTTGTAAATATTATTGCCCATGTCTTTCATTTGCACTTCGGGCGTATTACCTATTTGGCTCAAACTCACCAAACGTGCAGACGTTCCATCGCTAAAAGCAGCATTTGCATCTATGCTAAACTCCGTTGCCGCAGCGATATTTGCCTTATTTTCTACACTTTTGTTATAAAAAATCGTAATGACATCTGTTGCAGCAGCATACATAAGGTCTCCTGTTTTTTGCTTTTCTGGAAAAGAATATAATTTCTTGGGACCTGTAATAGGTGCATCTATTTCTACTTTCAAATCTTCGGTTTGTGCCGAACCATCTTTGGCTTTGAGCAACATAGAAAAATCTTTGTCATAACAAGTTGCAGCATCTACGCCATAAAAAGCCGTAGGCTTCATTTTATAACTCCAAACATTATCGCCTTCATATTTACATTTGAGGGCTTCGTTTGAGGCTGTCCAAGAGCCTTGTGCGTACTCCGCAGGGCGAGTGCTTTCGGCAGGATTCCATGTCCAAAGATACACATCTTCGGGGTCATGGTTTAGGAGGCTTTGATTTGTGCAAAGTTTTATGTCAATGATAAACTTTACTGAATCGCCAGGTGCAAACTCCGCAGGCATTGTGGTAATGGCTTGTGCAAAGATTTGATTTGCCAAAGCACATAAACACAAAATAAATAAATATGTGAATTTTTTCATTGTTTTTGTTTGTTTATTTCACTTAAAAATAAAAATTAGATTCTATCAAAAGTGAATTTGTAAGTGATGGCTTTTTTACCTTGATAAGTTTTAGAAAGTTGCAAGAATAATTGCTTGTCAAATTCTCTAATCGGTTTGAGCATATTCCATTGTGCGCCATTGCTAAGCGTAATGTAAGAAGGTGCATCATTTCTGTCATATTCCCAAGTAAGTGAGCTTGCCCCATCGCTAAGGAAATCAGCAGAGTTGCCAGGATTGATGCTTACCACTTGTGGAGAATCTACGGCAAAAGACAAGGTCATGGGATTGTCGCCCACACAATAGTCGGACACGTCAAGCGTTTTGACAAGGCTTGAACTAAGTTCATCTACTTGCTCTACTTTGGCAAGTTTGAAAGTGCCTTTGATGCCTTTTACTTGGTCAAATGGCTCGCCAAGTGGCTTAAAATCCTCGTTTGGGCGGCAAGATACCAGCACCAAAAGGAATAAAGTTGTGAAAATGAGTATTTTTTGCATAAAATTAAATTTGTCAGTTATCAGTTAGCAGTTGTCAGTTATCAGTTAGCAGTTAGCAGT
>JAAFHL010000342.1 GCA_013298365.1 Bacteroidota bacterium
AAAAGAAGAGGCATCTAATGAGGCAGGCTTAAAATACTTCTTGCTTGGTGCATTCGCATCAGCTTTCTTGCTTTTTGGTATCTCTATTATATATGGTATCACAGGTGCAACAAATTTTGACGAAATTGCCAGAAATGCGAGCAAATTTTCAGAAAACCTTCCCTTGTTCTACACAGGCGTAGGTCTGTTATTGGTAGGTTTCTTGTTCAAAGTATCTGCTTTTCCATTTCACAACTGGACACCCGACGTGTATCAAGGTACACCTACACCTTTAGCAGGTTTTATGGCAACAGGCAGTAAAATGGCGGTGTTTATTTCGATGGGAGCAATTTTGATTAAAATGAATTTCACCGCTCACCAAAAAATCGTAGATGTATTGGCTATCTCTGCTGTTTTGACCATGATTTATGGCAATGTTGTAGCTGCTCGTCAAAGCAATTTGAAAAGAATGTTGGCATATTCAAGCATTGCGCACTCAGGCTATGTGATGTTGGGCTTGTGTGCAGGAAAAGTAGGCTTTATGTCTGTCATTTTCTACATGTTTATTTATACCTTAATGAATATTGGCGCATTTGGCTTGGTAGGCATCGCCGAAAGACAATTGGACGACACAGAAGTAAGCAACTGGAAAGGCTTAGGCATGAAAGCACCTTATTTTGCAGCAGCAATGTCTTTGTTTTTGTTCTCGTTAGCAGGTATTCCACCTATGGCAGGCTTTATGAGTAAATACCAAATTTTCATCTCTGCTATTCGTGCAGATTTAGTGGTATTGGCAGTTATTGGTATTTTGACATCAGTAGTTGCTGCTTATTACTATATCAACGTGATTGTTGTAATGTATTTTGGCAAAGATGAAAAACCATCTGTTGCACCTACTTTTGGCTTAGTACCAGGATTTGGGGTAGCATTATTAGCAGTATTGATTTTCGTATTAGGCGTTTATCCTTCACTTCTTCTTACGCCATTAGAACATTTCTTTTCAGGGGTAGTAACAACCGCAGTAGCAATTAAATAAATATTTTTTCTCGCAGATTGTTGCAAGTGAAGGTTGATAGCGCAGATAAACAGCGAATCTTGTCCTTCATTTGAATACATCTGCGAGATTTTTTTTATACAAATCCATGAAAGTAGAACACATAGGCATAGCTGTCAAAAGTTTGGCAGCATCTGACGCACTTTTTGCTAAATTATTGGGGCAAAGCTCCTATAAAACAGAAGAAGTAGCAAGCGAAAAGGTTCGAACTTCTTTCTATCTTACAGGTGCATCTAAAATAGAATTGCTTGAAGCAACGTCAGAAGATTCTGTAATTGCGAAATACATCGAAAAAAAGGGGGAAGGTATTCATCATATTGCCTTTGAGGTGAGTGATATTTATGTAGAAATGAAACGTATGGCAGCCGAAGGATTTCGCTTACTCAATACAACACCCAAAAAAGGGGCAGATAACAAGTTAGTTTGTTTTGTACACCCAAAAGACACAAATGGGGTACTCATAGAACTTTGTCAGTCTATAGATGATACGATTCAAATATAAGTATGTTAGCCTGATTTTATGCACGTTGCTCTATGCTTGTACAGGCGCATCAGAAACAGAAAGCCGATTATATAAGCAGATTTTTGCAGAAGAAAAAGCCATGTTTAGGGGAATTAACTTAGGGGATAAGTTAGATAATATCCATGAAAACATGCAAGCAAAATACACCGATATTTTGGGAGTAGTGTATGAAATTCCACTTTCTGCAAATGAAAAGATGAGTGTTCATTATTATATCGATAATTTGCAAACAAATAAAGAAACAAACCGAATTGCGACTATTCAAGCAAATATTACGGTAAATGACGAAGTAGAAACCACACAATTATATCATCAAATTCAGCAGCATTTGACCCAAAAATATGGCTTGCCCACAGGCAATTATGGCACATTGAAATGGGAAAGTGCGGCATACGGCATGGAAGTATCATTGAATATCGCTAGTAATCGCAAAGAAATTGATATTGCTTTTATAAACGTAAAATAATATTTTTTTTAGTTTTCCACCATTCTTTTTCTATATTTAAGATGAAACAAATCATATATTTTCTTCTTTTTTGGGCTTCATTTTCCTTTGTATTTGCCCAAGAAAGTGGCATAGCAACCTATTATGGCAGTGCGTGGCAAGGGAGACGCACCGCAAGTGGCGAGCCCTATAATACACAACGTTATACCGCAGCACACAAAACCTATCCTTTTGGCACTTTGCTCAAAGTTACACATTTAGATAAGAAAAAGGCGGTTGTTGTAAGAGTTATAGACAGAGGACCTTTTGGCAAAGGGAGAATTATAGATTTAGCGGATATAGCCGCAGGGGAATTAGGGATTTTACGGGCAGGCATAGCAGATGTACAGGTAGAAATATATGACCCAAAAAAAACATATAGTGATTTGGAAACCAAACGTTTAGGCATACAGATTGCTATGAATAGTAATACAGAGCAATTAGCACCCGCTATTTCCAAACTCTTTGATTTGAAATATGAAGACCCTTCTATTCGCTACAAAAGTGAAAATGGCGTTGAGTCATATCAGCTTTATATAGGTCCTTTTAGCACAAATGCAGAGGCTGATGTGGTAAAAATGAAATTAGAAAAGTATTTTCCTAATACTTCTATTTTTGATATGGATAATATGTAATCATTAATCTTATATTTGCCCGCTAAAATACGTATTTCACGAACAAGTGAGGCACTTATTTTAACGGTTTACACAATTTATTATTCATTTTTAGCTATTTATATAGTAGTTTTGCGATTTGGCTAACTATTATTATTTTTATACTTTCTATATATATGCAAACTTTACGAAAATTATATTTGGGACTATTGTTATGTCTGGTAGGAATAATATTGCCTACTGATGTACAAGGGCAACTCAATGTTTATGGTCCGAATGGGGCATTAGGTGTACCTGCCTCCTACCCGGCAATGCTTCAGCAGCTATTTGGAGGAGGAGTTGTGGTAAGTAATTTGCAGTTTGGTTGCGATACAGCTAACCTACAAGCAGGTTGGTTTACTTCCACAGGCACAAATTTGGGACTTGGACAGGGAATGATAATCACAACAGGGGATATCAATGGTGCAGGTGGTGCAAACCTATTGTCTGGTTCTACAGGCCTCGGTATGGGTCCTGGAGACATTGATTTAGATGCAATTATTGCGCCTAACCCTACCAATGATGCTTGTATCATTGAATTTGATCTTGTTCCTTTTTGTGATACAATAGGCATCAAATATGTGTTTGGTTCGGAAGAGTACGAGGATTTTGTAGGAACAAATTTCAATGATGTTTTTGCATTTTTCATCACTGGACCAAATCCAGCAGGAGGTAATTACGTAGGACAAAATATCGCCGTTTTACCTGTTTCAGGAACACCTGTTTCAATTAATAATGTGAATTGTGGGACAAACAACCCTTATTATATCTGTAATGACCAAGCAAGCACATTCAATGGCTGTGTAGGCTGCCCTGCCAATAATGCCACAACTACCGTAGGCTATGATGGTTTTACCACAGTATTAGATGCTGTAGCAGCGGTTGTTCCTTGTCAGTCTTATCGTATCAAAATTGCACTTGCAGACGGCTTTGATAGTTCTTTAGACTCTGGCGTATTCCTACAAGCAGGCGGTGTTTCTTGTATTGGTAATCCTCCGCCTACGGTAAATGTAGGAAACCTCTATAATCCTGGACTTTCTGTAGTAGAAGAAGGCTGCTCTCCTGGGGCGATTACTTTTACCAATAATGGCGATACCACACAAGCTTTGGTGATTCCATTTACCATTGGTGGCACAGCCATAAATGGAACAGATTATACCACGATTCCAACAAGTGTTACGATTCCTGCGGGACAAAGCTCTACAACCCTTATTATCAACGCATTAAATGATGGACTTGTAGAAGGACCAGAACTAATTCAATTATTTACAAGCTTTACATTCTGCGGCGGGTTTGTCGCAGATACCGTAGAAATCACTATCATTGACCCTGTATTAGCAAATGCAGGTGCAAACTTATCTACCTGTTCAGGTACACCTATTCAAATTGGTTTACCTGCTATTCCTGGCAATCTTTATTTTTGGTCACCAGGCACATCATTAAATGACCCTACCCTTGCACAACCTACAGCAAATGTCATTTTACCCACAGGCGCATCTTCTAATACAGTCATAACTTACACCCTCACAGCTACCGATAATTTGGGCTGTCAAGCACAAGACAACATGACGGTAACATATATTCCTATTCCCGTAGCCTCTATTGCAATGGCGGATTCGGCTTGTGTGGGTGCGCCCGTATCGGCTACTTACGCAGGGTTACCGCTTACTACTCCTGTATATAATTGGGGATTTGGTACAGCCGTTGGCGGTGTACAAGGTCAGGCTTCGCAAGGTTTGACGTGGCCTAGCCCTAATCAAGGCATACAAACTATTACTTTACAAGTAGCTAATGGTGCTTGCGTTTCTGCGCCAGTTTCAGAAAATATTTTCATCAAGCCATTGCCTACTTCTGATTTTACGATTTCAGGAAATGTGTGTCAAGGGGCAAATGCAACCATTACCTATATTGGAAATGCGTCTCCTTCTGCAAATTATGTATGGAATTTCCCAAATGGGATTGTAACAAGTGGTTCAGGACAAGGTCCTTATACCGTTAATTGGAATACACCTGGTACTTATACAATTACGCTTTCGGTGGATCAAGTCGGCTGTCAAGGCATACAAACTGCCAATAACATTACCGTTTTTCAAAATCCTACGGCTTGTTTTGCTGCACCTGACACAGCTTGTGCAAACGATTTAAACCAAGTCGTTTATAATTGTAATGCTTCTGCTTCTGCACAATATAACTGGACTTTTGGCAATGCTGTTGTTGTAAGTGGCACAGGACAAGGACCTTATACCCTTTCCTGGACAAACGCAGGAAACTATCCGATTTCTTTACAAGTAATTGAAAATGGTTGCGTTTCCCCTGTTGTTACCAACTTTGTAGAAGTACTTCCCTTGCCTGTAGCAGCGATTGCACCCGTAGCTGACCAATGTTTTACGGGAAATAGCTTCAATTTCACCTATACAGGAACTACGCCCGTAAACAATTTTTACTGGGACTTTGGCGTTTCTGCTACCCCTGCGAGTAGCAATCTTGCCACACCGCCAGCCGTTACTTATTCAAGCCCAGGTATCAAAACCGTAAAAGTGATTTCTATTTCGCAAGGCTGTAAAAGTGATACTGCATATATTACTTTTGTGGTAAAACCAGAACCAGATGCCAACTTTTCTGCAAGTGGTAGCACAACTTGTTTGGGTAGCAATTTAGTATTCAACTACACAGGCTTACCTATTTCTAATCAGCAATCGTATTCTTGGAGTTTTGGGGTAAATGCAAATCCTGCATTTAGCACTTTGCAAAATCCAGGCTCTGTTCAGTTCAATCAAGGTGGTTTCCAAACGGTAACACTAACTGTTGATTACTTGGGTTGTATTGCTACACAAAGCCAACAAATATATGTCAATCCTGG
>JAAFHL010000344.1 GCA_013298365.1 Bacteroidota bacterium
GACAACCTCATGGCGCAATTAAAAAGGCATATTCTATCAATATTATGTATTTCCGCCTGGGACAAGGTAAAGATTATATTTATGAATACGAGGGGCGATTTGTGGGGAGAAAGAAAAAAGATGTGTTAAATCCTACGAATCATCAAAAAGCTAAATATGGCGTAGAAAGTGTTGCAGACATTTTCCCAAAGTATTTTGTATTAAGGGTTGGGAGTTTCAAGGAACAAAAAGTAACAGACACGATGGACGAATGGATGTATTTTTTGAAAAAAAGCGAGATAAAAGACGAGTTTACCGCAAAAGGAATGACTGAGGCAAAACAGGTTTTGAGGTACGAAAATATGGAGCGAGCAGACCAAGAAGCATATAAACGCCATATTGAAAATAGAAGAATTGAAATGGGGGTAATGGAAACGGCAATTGATAAGGCGAAGAGAGAAAAAGCTATCGAAGTAGCAAAAGTGCTTTTGGCTGCTGGGGCAGATAAAAAACTTATATTAGAGGCTACTAAACTGACATTGGCGGAGCTAATTAGTATAGAAAATGGCGAGGAACTTGATAAAGAGGAGGAGGAATAAAGTTGCTTCACAAAAATATTAAGCCTAACTTCTCAACATGTCTGCCAAATTAACCGTAACCTGTTTTTCTGTGCCGTAGGCACAAAATATCGGTAGAGATTTGTAAAAGTCGCCCCCATTTCATCCTTTTTTTCGTGCTTGCACGAAAAATCGGGTTGTTTTATGGGGATTTATCATTTTTCTACCGATATTTTATCCCTAACTCTATATGAAAAAAAATGGCGGAGATGTTGAACTTCTCTTTATTAAATAAATGCTTAATCTGCAAAAATCAGCGTTCTTTATCTGCGTAAATCAGCGAAAAATAAACCTATCAAAACGCTACTAACACCAAATCATCTGTTTCATTTTTGCCAAAACAAAATATTTCTAAACCATTGGTTAGCAACAGATAAGGAGCTTGCAAAACATGATTGTAGCGACAAATCTGATAAGCGGTTTCTTGCGAAAGTGGCACAGAAGGTGCTTTACATTCGCAAAGCAAATAAGGTTTTCCTTCATTATCAAACACGACCACATCAAAGCGTTTTTTCCGCTCAAAATAGGTAATTTGTTTTTCTATGCCAATACAAGCTGGCGGGATATTTTTCTGCTGAACCAAATACATCACAAGTCCTTGACGCACACGCTCTTCGGGCGTGCATACATACCATTTTTTGCGTACACCGTCCCAAATATATTCAATTTCTTTTTCTATTTTTGTACGAAGAAGATGAGTGGGAAAAAGCATATTTTTAGTTGTTAATTTCTCGCAGATTAACGGAGATTTAACCGCAGATAGACGCAAATCTGTGAAAATCAGCGTTCTTTATCTGCGCTTATCTGCGAGAACCTACAGAGCCCCGAATAATGATTTCTGCAACAATGATATTAGGAATCCAAGCTAACCAAGCGCAACTTGCGGTAATCGCATCACGCACATCTAAAACCCCCAAATTTATGAAAATTTCAGGATAAGCTGATAATAACATTGTCCAAAAGCGCAAAGTTGCCGCCGCAAAAGTAATCGCATAACTCCGAATCATCCAATGTTGATGCGCTTCTATGTCCATTTCCCGAATATATTTATAGGCTAAATAAGTACTTCCCAACCACAAAAACGTCAAAATCATAAATCCAATTTGCGCCGCTAAACCGCCATTTGCAAAAAATGCCATATAGCCGCCCGTAGGCACACCCAAAAAGAAAATACTGCCCAAATAGATTTTGCCCAAATTTCTATGTAATTTCAAATATTTTTCTCTAAAAGCTTTTATAAATTGAAAAGGACCAATCGTGATAGCAAAAAAACAGCCAATTACATGCAAATACAAAGCCGTAACCCACACATAATCATTGACTTTGTCTTTTTTGGCATTCCAAAAATCTATGTCTCTCCGCATAAACATATCGGCAAAAGAAAAGCCTTTTTTTGCCATATATCCCTCGTCAAAGTAATGAAAAAAATCGAAAAAATACTCAAATGTGTAGAGCATATAAAATACGCCTACCCATGAAAAAAGCCAAATAAGAATTGAGAAATATTTCATGTTTTTTAGCCAAATTTTCTTAGCCATTCGTTTAGATAAGATAGTATCATGCCATAAAAAGCAGGTAATTTTTCCATATTTTGTTTAGCTTGATATTCCTTCAAAAGATTTTCAACATTTTTAACAGACCATTTATTTTCTTCCCCCAATACATTTTCTACTTCAATCTTAAAATAGGTATATCTTTTTGAAGCAAGAGAATCTTCATTTAGGTTTAAAATAGCTTGAATTTCTTTTTTTATGCCCTCTTTATCAGCATGTGTACTCGTAGCTCTTACCAAAACTTTTTTCTCTTTTGACACAACTTGATAGGCAAATACAGGTCGAAAATCACTGCTTGCAGGATTTTTTATATGTAATAATGGCTTATCTAATTTAGCTGTATCACAATGTTTTTCGCCTTTCCCATTATCATTTCCTTTACAAACTGCTAATAAATTGCTATATGTTAATTGTAATTCAGGTTTTGCATTATCCCCTTTTTTAGGTTCAAAATGCTCTGTTTTCATTTGTTCTTTGCCATTTTCATTAAAAACAAAAGGGATTTTACTGCCGCAATACGCACATACATATTGTTGCTCTTTTAGTAATTGTTTTCTAAGCTCATCAAAAGCACTATCTCCTTCTGCATTGACATAACATAATTCTATCTCATTTTCTTGACATTTTCTATATCTTATAAAACAGTCATTCCCATCTTCATAAGATTGCTTATTGAGGGGTATTTCGCTTTTATATCTGCGCAAACCCACAGACTCAGGTAATTTATGGATTCGTATCATAACTTTCTTGTTTTTCTAACACTAATTGAGCCTCTAAAATAGCGGTATCATCATCGCCTAAGATAACACGTAATTCGTCATACAATTCCTTAATGACAGGTTTATCCTCTTCATAAATCGCTTCTAACAAATCATCTACCTTTTCTTTTATTGCTTTAACAGGGCGTTCAGGAATCCCATATTCTTGATAAATAATATCTTGAATTTTTCTGCCATAAAAATGTTCTATCTTCTCAACACCTTTATTTTCAACACTATATGCAGTTGTTTTTGTATTGTCTAAACTAATCAATACCAACGGAGAATGTGTACTTACAATAAAATATACATTTGGAAACTCATCTGCTAAAATTGGCAATATATAGCTTTGAACTTTGGGGTGCAGATAGTTATCTATTTCATCTAAAATAATAACGGCTGATTTTTGTTTTAATGCATCAATCGTTAATGCATCGGGATTAGCCTGCTGCAAACGGCTCACAAAATGCCCTATCCAACTAAATAAGCCATTTAAACCTGTACTCAATAAGTCAAATAAAATGCCATCAGGATTTGTAGGCGTATTAACAATAATTTGAAAATCACCATTTTCAGGATAATTAACCGTTTTAAAAACAAGCTCACTTTCAGATTCATTTTTAGAAATAATACGTGAAATTAAAGAAAATGTGTATGTTATGGTTTTTTATGCTGATACAAACGAGTTTCGTCTTTCATACGCTTGCCTGTGCCTTGTGGAAAGCCTAAAATGAGGGTTTTTAGGAAATCATTTTCGTCATTCAAGCCAAAAGAATTGCTATTTAAAGGTTTCGCATCATATACTTTTACCCCTTTCCAATTTTTATTTTCAAAGATAATTTCATTTTCATTGTCCCAATTCCATTTGTAATTAACAATGATTTTACCCTGCATTTCATATACAATCTCATTACCCTCTGTAAAATCTTTTACGGTTAAAAATGATTGAATATCAAGTCTTTCGGCTTCTATTGCTTCATGGCTTGTGCCTATTAAGCCAAGCGCAATAGCACGTAAAATCGTGGATTTGCCACTTCCATTATCTCCCACAAAACAGGTAATTTGTTTGCTTAAATCAATAGAAATATTGGAAAAATGTCCAATATTTTGCAATGTTGCCGTTTTGGGTACAAATTTTTTCTGCAAAGGAGCAGTAACAGTAGGAATATTTTTTTGTCTTATCTCTTGTATCTCAGCAAGTCTTGCCTCAAAATTTGGGATAGAAATGCTTTTGATAGCGTCTTGCTCATGGGATAGTGCCAGCATTTTATCAATCATTTTTTTATCCCTGCTCAGGAAATTGTCAAACCCTGTTTGCCAATCCGCTTGCCCATAATCTCTTATCCAAATATTATGATTTACTAATTTTGTAAAGGTAAAAAAGTCATCAAATGCTAAAATATCTGCTATTTGCCCTAAGACTACGCCCATTAACTTATCTCCTTCTGCATCAAATATTAAATTGCAACTACCATCTACTCTTATCTCAAAAGAAATATAGCCTTTATCTGAGGTTAGGTCTTCCCAAAAATATATCATTAACCTATCTTCTGTTCCTGGAAACCATCGCCCTTGATTATCAAAAGTAGGTTTTTGTAAGTAAAAATATAAATTAGGATAGTCCTTCCTTTGTTCCAAAAGATAGTCTAATACTTCATTATGTAAGTCTAATATTGTCATCTGTTTATCGCTAAATATAAGTGCAAAGGTAGCTTTTTTGATACGAACATACAAACATTGAAAAAATCTTTCTATTTTTGTGAAAATAAAAAAGATGTTATCAAAACTCAAAATATTCTTAAAACGCTTTTCAAAATTTGTCCTACTATGCTTTGTCCTTTTTGCAGGGCTAAATATAGGCATTTCTTTGTATGCCCGCAAATATATTTATGACAAAATCGAAAATGTGCCTGCGGCATATTGTGGCATTGTGCTGGGGGCAGGGGTTCGTAATGAGCGAGTTACGCCTGTTTTGAAAGATAGATTAGAGACAGCTTTGTCCCTTTATAAGACAGGAAAAATCCAGCGTTTTTTGCTTACAGGCGACCATAGCCGAAAAAATTATGATGAGGTAAACACCATGAAAGATTATTTGACAAAAAAAGGGGTGAATGATTCGGTCATTTTTCTTGACCATGCGGGCTTTGACACTTATAACAGTATGTATCGAGCAAAAAATATCTTTCAAGTAAAAGATGCTATTGTGATTACCCAAGATTTTCATCAAAATCGAAGTGTATTTTTGGCAAGAAATATGGGTTTAACGGCGACAGGTTGTATAGCCGACAGGCGTGTATATAGAGGCAGATTATATTTAGCAGTTCGAGAGTCATTCGCCGTTGCCAAAGCCTTTTTTAATATCATTTTTCAATCGAATCCCGTATATAAAGGCGAAGTAATTCCTATTACAAGCGATTCAAAAGTTACTTTTGATAAGTAAATGGGAATGGCTTTCTCATAAAAAAATACTTTCATAAAAATGTCTAATTTTACCACAAAGTTCACAAAGAGTTCATAAAGAACACAAAAATGGATAGAAAAATAGGCTACTTTGTGTTCTTTGTGCTAGTTTTTCTTTGTGAACTTTGTGGTTTACGTTTTTATGAGA
>JAAFHL010000345.1 GCA_013298365.1 Bacteroidota bacterium
AACCGTTCACGCTTAGATAGTTACAAAGATGCGATTAATCCTGCTGCAAATTATGAATATTTCAAAAAATGGTTTATTACAAAAGAACTTACTTCTTTGCAGCAAGGAAAAATATTGCCCGAAGTTGCGGTTGTGAAAAAAGCGGTTAAGCAATGCGTATCAGATTGCGAAGATATTTATTTTAATATAGAAACGAATGCCTTAGTCATGAAAATGAAAGATGGGCGAATTATTCGGTGGAATAACCTAAGTGATGGGCAACAAAATATATTGGCAATGGTGGCAGATATGGCACAACGCTGTATCAATCTCAATCCTTTTATGGGCGAAAACGCCTTAGAAACGAATGGCATTGTGTTAATAGATGAAATAGATGTTCATTTACACCCAAGTTGGCAGCAGTCTATCGCCCAAAATCTCAAAAATGCCTTTCCAAATGTTCAATTTATTGCTACAACGCATTCACCCTTAGTGCTACATTCTTTAGAACTTGGAGATAGAATTATTTCTTTAGAAGATATGCAAGCCTATTATTTTGACAATAAATTTGGGAGAGATATTGAAGATACACTTTTACAGATTATGGATACTAAAACAGAAAACAGAGAAGTAAATAAGTATCTTTCAATGGTTTATGAAGGAGAAGGAAAATCTCAAGATGCCCTCCATTTAAGGGAAAAAATAGCAGCAAAAGTGGGAGAAGATTATAAAGAATTGGCAAAAGCAGATGCACTTTTATTTCTCCAAGAAAAAAATAAAAAATAACATGCCAAATTTTATAGCATTTATTTTTATTTATTACGAAAAAAATTAATAGATTTGAGAAAGGCAGAAGAATTTGAGGAAATTGTGAAGAAATGGGAAAAGAGTTTGATATATGAACATACTGTTAATACGCATAAAATTGAAAACAATTCATGAAAACATTTTTCAAACGTCTATTTATCTTTCTTTTGCTTGCAGGAATTGGTGCAGGCGGCTATTTTGCATACCTCTATTTTAGTGGTAGCAGCGGCACAAAGAATCAATATGCCTTTGTGCCTGAAGACTTTGTGATGCTTATTGAATCGGAAAAACCTATCAATAATTGGCGAGAATTAAGCGGCAGTACCTTATGGAAAACGCTGAAAAAAAGTGAATATTTTAAAGATATTACCACTTCTACCAATAGTTTAGATTCCCTTTTGACAGAAAACAAAAAAATAGCAGATATGGTAAAAGTGGGTAAAATGCTCATTTCCACGCATGTAGTAGCAAAAGATAATTATGATTTTCTCATTGTGTTGGACTTACAAGACAATGGTAAAATCGCCAATTTCAAGGCTTTTCTACCCATTTTATTCAAACAAGCAGGTTATGCTGTTTCAAGTGAAAAAGCCTACAATTACGATATTTACAACTTATATGATGCAAAAGAACACGAAACCCTTTCTGTTTCACTTATAGGCAATGTGTTATTAGCGTCTTACACCAAAAATCTTGTAAAAAATGCCATTTCACATTCCGAAAATGGCAATATTTTGGACATAAAAACCTTCAAAACGGTGCATCAAACCCTTGCAACAGATGGACCTTATTCCTTGATGGTAAATTATGCACAAATGGACGCATTTTTACGGGTCTTCTCCCCTGCCCCATCGGAAATGCTGTTGGGTTTGAATCAAAGTCTTACCTACACAGGCATGACGCTCAAAACGGCTGGCGAAAAGGTGGAATTAGACGGCTATACGCTGCCCATAGATTCCGCAGCTTCTTACATCAATGCGTTTCGAGGTGCAGGCACAGGCAAAATACATGCAGCTCGCATTTTGCCCAAAACGACTGTTATGTTTACGAGTTTAGGATTTAGTGATTTTACGCAATTTTGGGCAGAAATTCAAAAGATTTATCAAAAAAACAATCAAAAAGAATATGATGATTTGATAAAAAACAAGAAACAATTTGAAAGTTATTTGAAAATCAGCCTTGAAAAAGAGTTCTTTGCATGGATGAATGAAGAAGTTGTAGCATCTGTTATTGCTGTCCCGCAAAATGATGGCAGTTTCAAATATAATAACTATGCTATGTTACATTTTGCAAAAAACGATTATGAAAAAGTAAAAGGACGTTTAGATTTCGTAGAAAAACAAATTCGCCGCAAAACGCCGCTAAAATTTGAAAAAGAAACCTATAAAGGCTATGACATTCACTTTTTAGAAATGAAAGGATTTTTCAAACTTTTTTTCAAAAAATTATTTTCCAAAATTGAAAAACCACATTACATTATCATAGATGACTATGTAGTTTTTGCTAATGAAGTAGCTGATTTACAATATATTATAGACGAATACTTAGAGGATAGGTTATTAGAAAAAGATGATGAATATCAAGCCTTTTTCCGCAATTTTTCGACAGAATCCAATATTTTCACCTATATTAGAAATGAGTACGCTTATCCTTATATGCGTTCTTCCCTAGATGCAGAAAATAAAAACAGTCTTGATAAAAACCAGATAAGTTTTTTAAGTTTTTCTCATATAGGCGTGCAAATTTATCCCGAATCGAGCATGCTACGCAACAAAATCAGGGCTGATATTAAGGAGTGGAAACCTACCCCAAAAGAGGCTACACCGAGTAATATAGAAGTCAATGACACAATAACGAGCGACAGCAGTAATATTTTATAAAAAATTACGTCTTAATAATCAACGAATTACCAAATTTTTTCTGTTTTTTTGAAATAAAAACCAGAAAAAATTTGGTAGTTTCAAAAAATAGTACGACCTTTGCATCATCAAACAGAAAATCACTATGTGATTCTGCTATGATAAACGAGGTGTAGCGCAGCCCGGTAGCGCACCTGCTTTGGGAGCAGGGGGCCCCAGGTTCGAATCCTGGTACCTCGACAAAATGAACAGCAATCAATCAACAATCTCGTTCATTGATTGCTTTTTTGTTAAAATGGTCTCATAGCTCAGCTGGATAGAGCAACTGCCTTCTAAGCAGTAGGTCTCAGGTTCGAATCCTGATGGGATCACTTGAAAATGAACGCTTTGCAAAGATTTGCAAAGCGTTTTTCAATTTGCTGAAACAATACAGAAACATTCCTTTTTCTTGCAGTTGAGCTTCTGTTTATGGTATTTTTGTCGCATGAACGGAATTATCAGCACATTTGGGCGGATAAAAAAGGTAATGGCGATTTACATAAACACCTTAGAACCAAGGGAAAACACTATCTAAAGCGTGGTGCAGCATTTGAATCTCCATATAATAACCTAACAATACAATATTTTTGCAGATAGCCTATACCATTCCTTCTATGATTTTTTGCTCATCTGCGGTAATATCATAAAGGGCATATACTAATTCATCTATTTTCTTTTCTTGCATACTACTGTCTTTTCCTTGCGCTTTGAGGGCAATTATTTTATCTACATAATCCGCTATTTTTTTCATTTTTCCCTCATCAGCTTTGAAAATAGGTATTTCTAACAAAGGTTCTTTGTCAAGTTGATAATTATTGCCTTGCATTTTCCCTTTTTTCCGAAGCCAAAAAGCAATTAATTTTGAGTTGAGTAAGCCTGTCAAATATTTGAGGTTTATTCTGTCGCTTTGAATAATATAAAACGCTGCTGATAGATAACACTCAAAATCCGAATAAGAAAAAATAGGTTCTTTTACAGATTTTCGTAATACTGCTATTTTTTCGCCCTCAAAAAAGTACTGCTCCCTTGCTCTATGCAAACCATATGGAGCAAAATCAGAAGTTATTACACTTTGGAATTGGTCTAAATGTGCTTTAATATTAGGATAATCTATGATTGGCACTTTTTTTAGTTCTTTATCAAACTTATTAATGTTTGATTTTGTGTAAATAACCCAAGTCTCATTTCGCGGATTACTATAATATTTTTTTACCTGTTTACTTGTGTAATTAGGTTTTATCAGTTCTTTTTCTTGTTGAGATAAATTTAAGGCTGCTAATTCTGAATCAGATATGACAAAAATTCCTGCTCCCACTTTAAAGCGATTATTTAATATCATTTGTCTGTCTTTATTTACAACATCATGATGATGATGTATGCCATTTGTAATTTCAGCGTAAATATTAAATTTTTTCTCCGATTTTTCTCTTAGCGAAAAATTACGTTTCAATTTTATTTTATCCAAAAGTTCGGATTCTGTATGCTTTTGAAAAGATATTGCTTTATGATTAACATTTGTTCTATCAAAAGGCGCATCAAGCATGTACTGAGGACTTAGGTTATTCAATAAATCCATCACATCTATTATAGTGTTTTTTGCCCCCTCCAATTTTCTATAATCAAAGCTATAACTTTCTTTTTCTTTATTATTTTGAAAAATCATGACCATCGTTTGAATAGCAGCATTATCAAACACCATATAAGCACCAAAATCAATAAGGCTTATGATTTGACTATTTTTGAGGATAATATTTCTAAAATTAGCTGCCCCAGCATTCGTTAGCCAATTATTTGTGGCAATCAAGGCTAAATAACCATTTTGCTGTAATAAAGATAAGCCTAAATCTCCAAATAAATACCAAATATCCATTTTACCTTGATAACAGGCTCTCTCTCTTGTTCCATTAAAAGCATTTTTATTTACATCTTCTTTAATATACGGCGGATTGCCAATAATCGCATCAAAACCCTCAAATTGCCCATTTTCGTCTAAGACTTCGGGAAATTCAAAACGCCATTCAAAGGCATTTGCATATAAAGTTTTCAATTTATGTTCATATTTTTGTTTGTATGTCGCTACTTCTGCTGCAAGTATTTCAACTTTATGTTTCCATGCTTCTTGTTCTTCTCTGCTGAATAACATAGGCATTTCGCCCATTTTTGCTTCTGCTATTTTCCATACTTTATAGTCCTTGTCAGTAGGATTTGCCATTTGACTAAACGTTTGTTTCAGTTCAGAAATGGCTTTTTCTGCGTTCTTTTTAACGATTTTGTCATTTGTACTTTTGTATAGAATTACTTGGTCTTTATACTTTTGCGTTGCCAATTTCATTTTTTGTAGCGCACCGTTTACCAGTTTGCTGTTATTGTCTTTGATGTCAAAACGATACACAAGCGAATTACCTGTTTTGATATTTATGTCAATATTTGGCAACGTTTCCAATTCTGTATAGTTGCTACTTTGCGTATAATACATATTTTTGAGCAACTCAATCCACAAACGCAAGCGACAAATCATTACAGATTTTGGGTTTATATCTACCCCAAAAAGGCAGTTCTCAATAATCGTTTGTTTTTCGTGAAACAAGGTTTCTTGTACCCTTCGACTTTGTTTATCTTTGAAATTATAACTAAAATCTTCGTCCTCATTTTTAATAACAAGCTCATCTTCTTCTGTGGAAACCTCATAACCTTTTAATATTTTCCCTTGCGAATCTGCCAAAATTTCGAGGTCATTTTTAATGCTAATCACTTCATTAAGAGCCGATACCAAAAAGTGTCCCGAACCCACAGCAGGG
>JAAFHL010000346.1 GCA_013298365.1 Bacteroidota bacterium
TAATTGTAAAGAATGTATAATATCATTTTCCGTAACTTTTGGCAATACTTTTTCGACCAAATTCATGGCATTATCTATCAAAACGCCTGTTATTTTTCCGTTTTGGACTAAAATACTACCGCCTACCATATTTGCAACTTTGTCAATCTTGGCAAGTTGCAATGCCTTTTGATTAGCGATTGCAGCATGTCCATCTATACGAGTAAGATATACAGGCACATCTGGAAACAAAATATCAAGGCTATCCCTAGTCGGAAATTCTTTGTTTTCCCAATCATTTTGGTCCCAAGCTCGCCCAATAATCCAAGCTTGGTCAGGGTGTTTTGCCCGAAAATCTTTGACTCTTTTTAATACATCACTAAAAGATTTTGTTGCAAAAAGATTGACTTCTTGCAAGCCTTTTCCATAACCATAAAAATGACAATGTGCATCTAAAAAGCCAGGATAAATAGGCTTTCCTTGCATATCCTGCTTGTTTTCAGCATCATATTTAGCTAAAATATCGGCAGTTTTTCCAATTTCAAGGAATTTTCCATCTTTGACAGCAAAGGCTTGCGCTTCGCTAAAACTACTATCAACTGTATAGATTAGCGCATTATAAACGATAAGGTCAACCTTTTGTGTCGTACTACAAGCTGCCAAAAGAAGTGTGAGAACGAGGAGTATTGTATATTTCATGTATCAAAATTTAGGGCAAAGGTAGTTTTTTTTGAAGACTTTTTCTTTACTTCTGTATAAAATCGTATCTTTGCACAACATTTATTTAACCAATCTATTTTATGTTCATAATGAAGTTTACACTGATTTAAGACAAGTTTTGGGCGTTTGGCACAAGATAATTCGATTTTATATAGATAATTTCCATCAAAATAACGATTGATTTTTTATTCATTTTAGTAGCAACTTTATGCAAAAATATTTAGTCCTTGTATTATTGTTTTTCTTGGCAAATGGCTTCTCACAAAGCACTCGCCCCTATCCTACACCAAATTTAGTCGTGGGCATCGTTGTGGACCAAATGCGTTATGATTACCTTATGCGCTACTGGAATAAATACAGCGAAGGCGGTTTTAAAAGATTGATAAACAAGGGTTTAAATTGTGAAAATACGCATTTTAATTATATGCCCACTTATACAGGACCTGGACATGCCTCTGTATATGCAGGTAGCAGTCCTTCTGCGCATGGCATTGTCTCTAATGATTGGTTTTCGAGAGAAGAAAATAAAATGGTATATTGTTCAGAAGATGCAGACGTTAGCAACGTGGGAGGAAGTGCAAAAGCGGGTTCTATGTCGCCTAAACGATTGATTAGCAGCAATATTTCTGACGAGTTACGCCTTTTTTCCAATGGGAAATCTAAGGTTATAGGCATTGCGCTCAAAGACAGGGGCGCAATTATGCCCGCAGGACACGCAGGAAATGCGGCTTATTGGTTCGATTTGAAGGACACAACAGGGCAATGGATGTCAAGCACTTTTTATGTGAAATCATTGCCTGCCTGGGCAAATGATTTTAACAAACTAAAAAAGGCTGATACTTATCTTTCACAAGTTTGGAATCCGCTTCTTCCGATAGAAACTTATACCGAAAGTACAGAAGATAACACACCGTATGAAGGTAAATATAGAGGTGAAGAAAAGCCTGTTTTTCCCCATAATCTTCCGCTTTTGCGCAAAACATATAATTATCCGCTTATTGCAGCTACACCTTTTGGCAATAGTATTACCAAAGACTTTGCGCTTGCAGCTTTGAAAGGCGAACAACTTGGGCAGGACGCATATCCTGATTTATTGGCAGTTAGTTTTTCTTCGACAGACATTGTTGGGCATCAATTTGGTACGATGGCAATCGAAATAGAAGATGTTTATTTGCGTCTTGACAGAGATTTGGCAGAAATGTTTAGCTATTTAGATGCAAATATTCCGAATAAAAATTATGTGGTTTTTCTCACCGCCGATCATGGTGCAACGTATAATCCCAATTATTTGAAAGACCATCGAATCCCTTCGGGTTTGTGGAATCCCGATGCTTTGAAAGATTCGTTGATTTATTTATGCAAACAAAAATGGGGAGAGGATTTGATATTAACATTTGAAAATCAGCAAGTTTATTTAGATAAAAATAAGATGAAGCGTAAAAATATCAATGAAATAGAGGTGAAAAATCAATTAACGCAATATTTATTGGCACAAAACGGCGTAGAAAATGTATTTGATGCAGAAACTTTTCGCACACAAGAATTTACACAAGGTGTAATTAGTCGTATTCAAAATGGTTTTATGCCAAAACGTTCAGGCGATTTGATTGTACATTTCTCGCCAGGCTGGTTAGATTACGCAGAAACAGGCACTTCGCATGGTTCGCCACATAGTTATGATACACATGTTCCTTTGCTTTGGTATGGAAAAAATATTAAGGCGGGTACGCATACTTCGCATGTAAATATCACAGACATTGCGCCAACATTGTCTATTATGTTTAACTGTTCTTTTCCAAATGCTTGTACTGGCGAACCGATAGAGGCGGTTTTGCAAGGGGTAACAAAGAATAAATAAAGGTGTTTAAACAACGATTTGCCAGATAAAAACGTTTGTGTTTTATCTGCATCTTGTTTTGAAGCATATTTTCAAAACAGTTTAAGCTATATTTTTATGAAAAAGACTAAGGGTAAATTATTTTTTGCTATATTATCGGCACTTGCAATGGTGTTTTCAGCTTGTAAGCCTAACATTGTCAATCCTGCCTTTTCGATGGGCGAGATTGACGTAAGCAATTATGTTGCATTTGGAAATGATTATACAACAGGCGTTTTAAATAATGTCATAAGTGAAGAAGGACAAAAAAATAGCTTTCCTGCCTTGTTAGCCAAACAATTTAATATAATAGACTCTACTACGTCTTTTAACTTGCCACTTATGCCTTTAGGCATGATGGACAAGCAGCTTATTTTGGAAAAATTAGACTCTATTTATACAGGCTGTCCTGATAAAATCTTGCTGGAAGGTTTACATAATTTAAAACCAAGCATTCCTATTGATGCCTTGTATGGCACTTTTCATAATATGGGCAGTCCTAATATGAAAACAAAAGACATGCCTAATGGTTTGATACAGAAGGATTTGCTTAGGTTCATTCATCAAAATACGACCTATATTGATGCGGCAAAAAGCATGAAACCTTCTTTTTTTAGTGTAGAAATGGGATTTGCCGATGTGCGCAATTATGCCCGCCTCGGAGGTACATGTGATGTTGGGTGTATGCCATCTACGAGAGACTTTGAGGCACTCTACAAACGCATCTTGGATAGTTTGAAAACGCCTGATAATAAAGGGCTTATCTTTACGATTCCTGATATTACAGAAATGCCATATCTTACTTTTGGAAAAAACTATTTTGGGTTAAATAATGACTGTTCCTCAAGTTTTTTTTATATAGAAAATCATGATGAAAGCATTAGTGTTGCCAAAAATGATGAGGTTTTTTTGCTTACAGAATTAGAAAATATCATCAAATTGGGACAAGGTACAAGCGATAATAATCCGATTCGAGATTTTTATTGCTTGGACGCTACAGAAATGAAACAGTTAAAAATATATATTGCTACTTATAACAATATTATTCGACAACTAGCTACAAGTTATGACTTAGCATTGGTGGATTTGAATCAAATTTTTCATGAAATCAATGTAAATGGCTATATGCAAGATGGCATTAACCTTAATAATACGTATATTACAGGGGGATTTTACTCAATAGATGGTTATTCGCTTTCGCCAAGAGGAAATGCCTATATCACAAATCGTATCATTGAAGTGTTAAATACAAAGTACAACGCCAATATTCCTTTTTTGAATTTGGGGGATTATCCTGTGGTAAAAGTGGAGTAAATTACTTAGATTAAATAAGGGGACTTATAGCTTTCCAACTACATAATCATTATAATAAAAAAGCGGCTAAGGATTTTACCCTTAGCCGTTTTTATGGAAGATTAAAAACTGTCTAATTACTTAGCAATCATTAACTTATAAGATTTGTTTTCGTTGATAGTTGCGCCTTTGATGTTTACATTTACATAATAAATGCCTACTGCTAATCTATCTGTAGGGAAGGTAATTTTTTCTTCTCCTGCATTAAGTGAAATCGGTGCTGTATGGAACATTTCTTTGCCATCAACCGAAATCAAACGAACTTCAACATCTGCATTTTCGGGTAAATCTACCGAAACAGAGAATTGTTTGTCTGTTGTTGGATTGGGATAGACACGTACATCAACATTGCTTGGTATCGTTGGACCTACTGGCGGATTTACAAGTCTTGATGCTGCGTAAGCGGCTGTGTAATAAATCCCTTTTCCATTTGTAGCAACAAATACGGTATTGTCTTTTTCTAGGTAAAATTGCTTTTTCAAGACATTGGTCATATTTGCACGATATTTTCTTACAAAAATATCTGTAACGGGTACATTTGCTACCTCCGGAAGTTGTTGTACAAAGCTAATATTTGCTGGACTGCTTATATCATTTGCTACATATAAACCCTTTTCTGTACCAATCATCAACACAACATTATTATTTTGTTCAACTACAAACTGCGCACAATAAATCGGCATTTTCTCGGGAAGTGAAGCACCAATAGGCGTAAAGATAGGACTGTTTGCAGTTATATCATTGGTGATGAAAATCAATTTGTCTTTGCTGATGCTTTCACGTTTGCCATATCCACCATATGTAACAACTGCTTGTTTTGGATTGTTAGGGTTGATAGCAATTGCAGAAATAGAGCGATTTTTATTTAAAGCAATATTGGGTTTGCTGTGAATAGCAATCGTTGTTGTATTTGCAGCGGTAGTAGAAGCGTTGATACCTCTACGGTCGTGCGCACGTTTAATTCTCCACAATTTACCATCACTTGTACCTATATACACATTGTGTGTGGTATCTCCTGAAACAGCCATCGCTGTAAAGCCATTAGGTACAGATACAAGTCCATTTGTAAGACGTGTCCAAGTAGGTGCAGGACCCGAAACATCGCCTAATGCGTGTTCTACTTGCCACAAATATTTTCCAGAACAGAAGAAGGTATAATTTTTGAGGCTTTGAAGTACTGAGTCTCCCTGTCCAAGCAAGTTATCAGGAATCACTTCATCAATTGCCCATTTTGCTTGATTAGGTACATAGAAACCAAAAGAAGTTGCTTTGTCTTCTAAACCACTCCCTGCACTTGTACGTTTCAAACGGTCAATGTAAACAGAGTCGGTAGTAGAAGCGGTAATTCCGGCTAATTTTACGGTATCAGGGAATCCCGCCGGGAATCCATAAAATGTTTCCCAACTTTGTCCGTAGTTTTGTGAACGAATCAAGCCATGATCGCTATGTTGTGCAATTGCAGCATACGGATATAAGTAAGAAACTTGAACATCACTATAATTATTTGCCGTTACTCTACCAAAACCTTGATGTGCAAGGTAGTTTG
>JAAFHL010000347.1 GCA_013298365.1 Bacteroidota bacterium
ATAACCGTTTTTGCGTATTCCAAACCGTTATTTGCTGCCACATAATCAATCAACTCCTTAACCCTGACAGGGTTCGTATTATGATTGCGCACAATATTGATGATTCTGCGGCGTTCCAACCAGGTAGATTTGTTCAAAACATGAATCAAAGGCAAGGTCATTTTACGTTCTTTGATGTCAATCGCTAGGGGTTTGCCGACATCATTTGTGCCATAATCAAATAAATCGTCTTGTATTTGGAAGGCAATGCCTACTTTTTCGCCAAAAAGCCGCATTTTTTCGATAATTTCTGGATTTTCTGTAGTACTTGCCGCCCCACATTTACAACAAGCCGCAAACAAAGAAGCCGTTTTGTAACGAATTACATCAAAATACACGGCTTCATCTATATTCAATTTTCGGGCTTTTTCGATTTGCAATAGTTCTCCCTCACTCATCAATTTTACTGCCTCCGAAACGATTTTAAGTAGCTCAAAATCATTGTGTTCCAAAGACATAAGCAAACCTTTTGACAGGAGAAAATCGCCTACTAAAACAGCAATTTTATTTTTCCAAAGGGCATTGATAGAGAAAAAACCTCGCCTTTCATCGGAGTCATCTACAACATCATCATGCACCAAGGTTGCGGTGTGTAGCAATTCCACAAGCGCAGCTCCCCGATAGGTAGCCGCCGTTATGCCGCCACAGACTTGCGCACTCAATAGCACAATCATGGGGCGCATTTGCTTGCCCTTGCGCTTGAGGATATATTGCATCACTTTGTCTAACAAAGGCACACGACTTTGCATAGAGGAGCGAAAATACTTCTCAAAGTATGCTAATTCGTCAGCGATAGGTGCTTGTATTTGGTTGATGGATAATGTCATAGTTGTAATTTCACGCACAGTTCGGCATAACTCACTGTAAGAGATTTGCGCAGATTATTGCTTAAACTAAAAATGCGTTATGAGTGTTTAGTGATTTGAGAAATTGCCATTTTGTGGGCAGTATAGAATTGAGAAATAACGCTTTCTTCTCCTAATTTCCATTTTTCTACAATAGGCGCAAGATAGTCCCTTCTTCGCTTTTTTATCTCATCACAATTAATGCCTAATACATATAACATGTCTTGTATTTGCAAAGAAAGCGTATCATCTTCAATATTTCGGTTTACATAAAACTCATGTTCTCTTATGTCATATTCTAAATAGTAAAAAGGGTTATACGCTTGATTATCAGGTTTTAAGATACTATTTATACCTCTTTCATTTTCCCGTTTTCGTTTTATTCTCATATTAATATATGTATCAACTACAAATAAATTATCCCATTGCCAAGCATTTATTTTCTTTAAATTACTGTCAAAATGCTCTATATCTCCTTGACATTCAGGCTTTTTACCTTTATATTTTCTTTGTTCATCAAAGAAATTAATATGCTCCTTCAATTTATCCGAATCCAAAATACAGTACTCAGTGTAAGCACATAAACCGCCTTGTGCATACAACAAAGCAATGAATACATCATTGTAGTATTTGTTATCTGTAGAATCATATTTTGGATAAACACCTATCTTATTTTGGGATTCTATCCATTCCATATATGCTTCTGCTATACAGTTTTTATCAATTTTTTTCATGTATATTCCAACCTAAACGTTTACAAGTTATTAAATAATTAGTAAGTTTTTTCTGATAATCTTCTGTTTTATCTTTTCCTTCAGAACGCATTTTCTCCAATCTTGCACGAAGGCTAAGGGCTTTTGTCAATTCTCTTTCCCTAAATTCCGAATTGCCTTCCTCTGTCATACCAAAACCTTTTTGCAAAATATCGTCCCAACGGAGGTAGCGAAAATCTATGAAATAGTTGTCTATATGACGTTCCCCTTCATAATATTTGCGAGGCTTCACATTTCCTTCGTTATCAAACACCAATTCCACGATTTCCCAAGGCTCAAAAGAAGCTGCAATAATGGGCGAATGAGTTGCGAAAATATATTGAGAAGTTTCCGAAATTTTGGTATAAAAGTCTATAATTTTGCGCTGTGTGTCAGGATATAAAGAACATTCTGCCTCATCGACTAAAACGATACTATTACCAAGACCCATGCCCCATAACAAAGCAGTTGTGAGGATAATTTGTTTTGTGCCAGTGCTAAGTGCTTCATGTGGAATGTGCACCTCCCCATTTTTTGTTAAGACAGTAATATAGTATTCCATTTCTTCTGGGTCCACTTTTATATTGAAAAAGGAAACTATTTCATTCAGTATTTCTGCTAATAATACACGAGGATTTATTTGCGTTTGTTTCCACTCAATAAATTCTTTAAACACTTTTTCAGCATCTTTTGTAGTCATTTTTTTAAACAGTTCTTGGTTTTTTTGTGCTACTTTTTTGTCAAAAATATCTATTTCTTTAAAAATATATTTCCAAATATCCGCATTTGTTTGTGAATCTACCTTAATATTTTTCTCTCTTTTGTATGATTGAAGCACTTTTTTTAAATCCATATCTTCCTCACCTGCCATTCCAATCAATTTTTTCTCCTCTTTAATAGGTTGAGATAAATAGTCAAATTGTGCTAAAATATCTGTTGTAATGAAAGTGAAAAGTTTTGAACGGCTTTTCACTTCATCATAAAATGAGGCATTTGATAAAACAAAAGAGGAAACTTGATATATTTTACCATTTTTATTTACTGAAAAGTTGCTATGGTCAATATACTCATAACTCTCCTCACTAGATTTTGACCATAAACGCAACTTATCATTATCTTTTTTTTCTAAATAAAAATTGCCTCCCTCTACTTGTATTTTAAAACTACTATCTTCAGGAAAATAAGATTCATTTTTTTTGTTGATTTCTCCGTCAATCTCCATTTTTTCCCCAAACGCATACAACAAATTCAACAGCGTAGTTTTCCCCGTCCCATTTTGTCCAATAATACACACCTTATCCAAAGGCTGCCCCTCCTTTTCATGTCCTTTTGGATAAGTCAAATCCAACTCAAAGTCTTTGAATTGCAAGTGTTTAGCGATTTCTATACGTGTAATTTTCATATTAAAATTAGTTTTTTGTTTTTTTAGTTGTTCGTTTTTCCGCTTTACGCAAATCTTCTGTAAAATCCTTTTCTACATCATAACGCACGATGTAGGTCGTAATTTCTACATTTTGTATGGTTTCAGCTTGCTCTACCAAAACAGAATTTGTGGTTTCTGTATCAGCAAAGACCAAATAAATCCCTGTTTTCAAGCCTAAACTATTGATATAATAAGCTAACTGCAATTTCCCTTTTTTGAACTGCGTACTATCTCTAAATATTTTTGCTTCAATCACAAATTCTGTGCCTTGCATATTGATAATCAAATCACTACGCCCAAGGGCAACATGTGGTTCAAGATAACTTTTCCCTTCAAAAACCTCCAAAAAAGATTGAATATATGTGTCAAAACTATGCACTAAGGCGGCTTCTATCAAGCCTGTATTTTTTCCATTTTCATCTTTTTGCATAAAATAACGAAAACCTCGCTTTTTTGCGTAAGATTGATAATTACGAATAATTTTATCTATGTTTAAACCTTTTTCAGGACTAAAATAATCGGATAATTCCAAATTCTTGCGAATTTGTTCTGACTCGCCATTTAGCGGCGGCGCAAAAGCGATTTGCAAACATTTTTTATATAAAGGTACATTGAATATGATATTATCATTTTCGTCAAAAGTAATTAAACCATTGACAGTAAGAAACTTAATTCTTTCATCATAAATATTAAATGCTTTTTTCCGTTCATCAAATAATAGTTTTTCGATAAATTGTCTATGTTGCTTTCCTTTATTGATGATATTTGAAATATTTTTGTCTATATAACGAGTGGTATAATTTCTTTCTATTTCTAAATATTGTGCATATTGAAATTCCTTTTCTTTCGGAAAAGTTTCTACCAAATTGTATCCAAAACCATTGACTAAACCTGGCTGCCCTGCGGTAATATAGGCGATTTTTTCTTTTACTTCTGGCGAAAACAACTGTCCTGTTTCATCTTCGTGCATTTTCAATAATTCCAATATTTCTGCTTTTGTAAAATATGGGACATTCAAATTATCATTTGTGTTAAAAGGACTTGCATTGTCTTGAATAACACCTGTGATATTGGAAACACCTACCAAAATAACTGATTTGAGGCAATGCTCGGTGCGAGAATGATAGGTAGCACGAATAGAATGAAGAAGTCCACTAAAATATTCGGGGCTTATCCCTTCAATTTCATCTATAATCAATACAAGTTTTCTGTTTTTTATGCGCGTTATCTTATGGAAAGTTTCTGCAATTCCGGCATCTTCAAAATCTACCTGCCAAAATGATTGTAACTCATCTCGAAAGGTTTTCAAAAACACCTCTTTTGTTTCGTCTTTATAATTTTCGCAGTTGATATGCGCTACTTCATAGCCTTGCTTATTCAATTCGGCTGCTAACAAACGAAAATAGGTACTTTTGCCTGTTTGCCTTGGTGCCCAAATCGTGAAGTAACGGGCTTTTTTTACTAAATTAACCCCTTTCTCTATCAAATCTTGACGAGAAATAGTATAATGTTCTGATGGAATATTGGGACCTGATGTATTAAATGTTCTCATTATTTTGTTTTTTTTGATAAATAAATGCCGTTATGATTTCTTCTTATAAGTTCGTTTTTCCGCTTTACGCAAATCTTCTGTAAAATCTTTTTCTACATCATAACGCACAATATAAGTGGTGATTTCTACTCCTTCGATAACGTCCTTCTCCTCTTTTACTTTTGGATTGCGTATGGTATTGTCCATAAAAACCAAATAAATGCCTGTTTTTAAGCCCAAACTATTGAGATAATAAGCTAATTGTATTTTTCCTTTTCTAAACTGCGTGATGTCTCGAAACACCTTTGCTTCTGTAACAAATTCTGTCCCTTGCATATTGATAATCAAATCGCTACGACCCAACGCAACATGGGCTTCTAAGTAACTTTTCCCTTCAAAAACCTCCAAAAAAGACTGAATATAGGTATCAAAACTATGCACTAAGGCAGCTTCTATCAAACCTGTATTTTTCCCATTCTCATCTTTTTGCATAAAATAACGAAAGCCCCGTTTTTTGGCATATTTTTGATAATTTCTAATCAATTTGTCTATGTTGAGCAAACCATTTTCTAAGGTATAATTGCTTAAATCTATTCCCCCTCTAATTTTTTCTGACTCGCCATTGAGCGGCGGCGCAAATGCGATTTGCAAACATTTTTTGTACAAAGGTACATTGAATATGATATTATCATTTTCATCAAAAGTAATTAAACCATTGACCGTAAGAAACTTTATTCTTTCATCATAAATATTAAATGCTTTTTTTCGCTCATCAAATAATAGTTTTTCGATAAATTGTCTATGTTGCTTTCCTTTATTGATGATATTTGAAATGTTTTTGTCTATATGACGAGTAGTATAATTTTTTTCTATTTCTA
>JAAFHL010000348.1 GCA_013298365.1 Bacteroidota bacterium
TTGGAAAAATAAGCGACCATGAAACATTTGCTGCGGAGTTAGCAATATTTTTGGATAAATAAAGGCTATCATGTCCCCCTACGCCAATGTTAGGATTTGCTACGGTAAAGGCATATTTTAATGCCTCATTTGCAGGGATATTGACATTTGCGCCGCCACCTTGCGCCGCCACATTTCTTCTTTCTCCATCATCATAATACACTTTTCCTGTGCCTACATAGTCAAACCACATACGAGAACCCCAGTCGCCGCCTCTGTTTGTTTTCCATGCACCATTGTACCAAAAAATTTCTCCATTATCTTGTGTACCTGCACTTACTAACTGTGGGCTAACAGGGCTTGTGGCTGCATGATAACATTCGGTTGCCTCCAAACCATCACTTTTAATGCTCCAATTTTGCCCGCCGTCTTGTGTAAACCAAATTCCCCCATCATTGATATTGAAAAGATGTGTAGGCTGAAAAGGTGAAAACACCCATTCGTGCATATCTGTATGCACAACTGCCCACCAATTTGTGAGTTGTGTCCAGTTTACTGCGCCATCTGTACTTTTCCAAACATTGTGCGAACACAAGTAAACTTCATCTGCATTTGTAGGAGAAACGCCAATGTTGAAATTGTAATTTCCCTGACCACCGCCACTTGTGTCATATCCTGTAAGGCTCACAGCAGGATTATGATATTTTACGGAAAAATTTAATCCCATATCCGTAGATTTAAAAATTGTGCCTTCATCTCTTACTGTTCCCACATAAACGACATTTGGAGAAGCCGCAGAAACTGCAATGCGACAGCCATCACCCAATCCAGAACCGCCATTTAAGCCATTTGTGATTTTCATCCAAGTATCGCCCATATCTGTAGAACGCCAAAATTCATTAAAAGTAACAGCATACATAATAAAGCTGTTACTCGGGTGTGTTTTCATGTCTGTAAACTGTCCCCCTGACTTTTTGACAGTCCAATTTTGTCCGCCATCTGTAGTTTTCCAAATACCATCATCAGTAGCAGCAATCAAGGTATTATGGTCAGAAGGATTCATCAAAATCTCTAACGCCATGCGATTACCAATGCCGTTATTGCTTGCATTCCACGTTTGCCCAGCATCTGTACTTTTCCATATTCCATAACCACCGCCATAATAGTTGGCATCACCTGTTCCAAGATACAAAATATTGTCATCAGTAAAGTCTATACAAATAGACGCACAAGAAGTTGCGGGCAAGTTGTCCGAACCTGTTTTGTTCCAAGTTGTTGCTTCATCTGTACTTATCCAAAGCCCCGCAGAAGCTGTAACTGCATACATTTTTTGCGGATTTGAAGGGTGATATTTAAGTTGGCAAGTGCGTCCAATGCCATTGATTTGTCCCGAAATATCCACCGGAAACTGTATCGGACCCACAGGCTGCCAAGTTTGGGCATAAATGTGGGTACAACACAACATGAGAACCAAGTAATAGATTTTTTGCATAAATAAAATGAATGAGATTTGGTACAAAAGTAGGTTTTTAGTATTAAAATAACAATTTTTCTCCTTTTTTCTTATGGCTTTCTCATAAAAACTTAAACCACAAAGTTCACAAAGAAAAACTAACACAAAGAACACAAAGTAAGCTGTTTTTCTATCCATTTTTGTGTTGTTTGTGAATCCTTTGTGAACTTTGTGGTAAAATTAGCTACTTTTACAAAACTATTTTTTTTATGAGAAAGCCATACCTTTTTTCTTTATCTTTGCCGAAGATTAGTGCTGACGATTAGGTGCTAATGATTCTCTGTATAAATTCAACTTCTATATGCAAAAAAAACATTTTTACAGTTTATTTCAGCTACTATTTAGTGCCGCAGCACTTTATACCCCCTTGGCATGTACACGTATTTATTATCACCCCAATATGCATAATGTGCCTATGTTGAGAGAAAAAGGGGATATACGGGCAAATGTAGCACTTTCGCAAGGCAATGAAGTGGCAGCGATAGAGGCGCAAGGGGCGTATGCAATCAAGAAAAATGCAGGTCTAATGCTCAATTACTTGGCTGCGCAGGCAGGTGGTGGCATCAGAAATGGGAGAGGGGCATATTTAGAAGGTGCGGGGGGCTATTTTGGCACTTTGGGGAAACACGGGATTTTTGATGCCTATTTAGGTGCTGGTGCAGGGAGTCTTGCCAATTTTTATGCGTATGCAGATAAAAAAAGTCGTTATCCTATTTATTTTACCAAACTATATGTGCAGCCTTCTGCGGGCTTTCATTCTAAAGTTTTTGATGCAGCTTTTTCTTGTAGATTGGGTACAGTATATTATTTCCCTTATGCTGCGCCCGACTCTGTACAGCTTTATGGTTTGCAAGGGGCTTTTCAAATTGAAAATAATGCATATGTATATGCCGAGCCTGCAATTACCGTAAGAGGCGGCTATAAATTCATGAAACTACAAGCACAATTAGGGACAAATTTTATGAATTTCCCGAGAGATGTAAGCAGAAGCCAAATAAATGTTAATTTAGGCTTATATATGGATATTTCGGGAATGGCAAAGGCTTGGGGGAAACATAAATAAAATGTTCAATTTCGTGCAGATTTACAGAGATTAAACCACAGATTTTCGCAGATTAGGCATTTATTTGCGAAAATCTGCGTTCTTTATCTGCGGGCATCTGCGTGAACCAAAATAGTTACAATTTTTCATTATTAATTTCCAATTTTCTACTTACTTATCGTAAAATACTGAATCTCAATTTTTTGCGGAACTTGGCTGCCAAAAATACGCTTAATGCTCGCATCAGACATTTCTACATTTCCTGCCGCAGCTTTTCCTACAACGTCCATGATTACATAACCTGCATTTTCTATCAAACTTACACGCACTTTTGTGCCTACGGGTAGGGTAGGGTGTAGGCAGCTAAATACCTTATCTGGAGCGATTTTAGTCGTTTTAAGTAAAGTATATTTTGCGGTATTTTTCAAATAAGTCCCCTGTGGCTTTGTTACCGTATTTTTGCTATGTGTTGTAATTACCCCTCTACTTGTAGCAGGTTTTTCAGCAATTGGAACAATCGTTTTTGTGTTTTTCTCAGGCAAAGCCCTATTTTCTGTATTTATTTTTGCCAAAGTGTTTGGGCTACTAATAGGCTTTTTAGGCGCAGCTACTAATGTCAAAGAATTTATTTTGTTATTTTCTTGTACTAAAGTAAGTGTAGTATTTTGTGTGTTTGCCACCACTTTTTTCTCACTCAAACCCCTTGACTGATTTGCAGCATATACAGGAATTGGAACAGGCATGGGTGTGGGCGGAATCGGAACAGGCATAGGGGTAGGTGGAAAAGGACTTGCGTTTGCTACTTGTGCATATTCTTTTTGTACGGTAGGATACATTTGCATATTGCTACTGATATTCGCTTTGAGTTGTTCTAAGGCGGTTTTGCGGGAATAAGCCTCACCCGAAAGCAATGCCTTTTCGAGTTGCAATGCTACCTGAAACTCATCTTTGCCACTAAAAATATCATATACAGAAACCCAACCTTTTTTGGTTTTGTTTTTGGAATATACATAGATCAGATTTTGGTAGGTCTCTGTTGCGATAATGGGTTCGCCTTCTCTAAATGCAAAGCCTGAAGCCTCAGCTTGTTCTTTGTCTTTGAATGTAGTTGTATTACGGGCAATTACTTTACCCTCGCCGCAAGGCACAATTTTGGCATATTCTACCCAACCTTGTGTGCCATCACTCAAAGATACCAAGCTATACATTTTACTATCTCTCATCTGTGTAGAATCTTTTAGCCCTAATAACATTACTTTTTCTTGCCCATAGTACATGGTTGCTACAAGTGGTGCATTAAAGTCCAAATCGCTGCGTACTACAACTTGTTCAGTTGCAGCAACAGCAGGCACATATTTTTCAGGCAAAAGACAACTGCAGGGATAATAACTTTGTGCAGACAAGGAGGTAAATCCTAAAAACAAAAAAGACAAGAAAGGAATTGTTTTTTTCATACTAAATAAAAAGATTGATTGAAGTATTCTAATTGGGAGTAAACATTAGACAAATTACGGAAAATTTCCATTCATGTAAGGTATATTTATGTTTCGTATCTCCAAAAATTACATGTTTTGGGTATAATGATAATGACAATAAGGCTAAGCCTTTTTGTTGGAACGCATTTTTATACAAAAAATACAAAAAATACTTCTATTTTTGCAGCATTATTACCACTGACTAAATCAAATCAATTATGCGAGTATCTCAAATGGCAGAAACCCTCATTGGGTCAGAAATTATTAAATTGGCGGGCGAAATAAGGCAAAAAATTGCACAAGGCGAAGAAGTGTACAATTTTACCATAGGTGATTTTGACCCACAAGTATTTCCTATTCCCGATGCTTTAGAAACAGCAATTATAGCGGCTTATCAAGCAAAAAACACCAACTATCCGCCTGCAGAAGGCGTATTAGAATTGCGAAAAGCTGTTGCAAATTTTATTCAAAATTTTCAAGGGTTGGAATATCCGCTTTCTTCAATTCTCATTGGCGGAGGTGCAAGACCCATGATTTATGCCATTTATGCTACCCTGCTTGATGCGGGGGATAAAGTCGTTTTTCCAATTCCTTCTTGGAACAATAACCACTATTGTCATTTGTTGGGGGCAAATCCTATTTTTGTAGAAACCTTTCCAGAAGACAATTTTATGCCTACGGCGGCTTCACTTGCGCCACATTTGGCAGGGGTAAGCTTGCTTTCTTTGTGTTCACCGCTCAATCCCACAGGCACAGTGTTTACCAAAGAAAGTTTAGCAGCAATTTGCGATTTGGTATTGGCAGAAAATGCTCGTAGGGGCGAAAATGAAAAACCTTTGTATGTTTTATACGACCAAATTTATTCTGTCCTCACGTTCAACGACATCAAACACTACGACCCTGTGAGCTTACGCCCCGAAATGCGGGATTACACTTTGTTTGTAGATGGTATTTCTAAATGTTTTGCCGCCACAGGCATACGGGTAGGTTGGACATTTGGTCCTACTGCGGTGGTAGATAAAATGAAATCTATTTTGTCGCACATTGGCGCATGGGCACCAAAGGCAGAACAGTTGGCTACGGCTACATTTTTGGCAAATGAAACCGAAACAACCGCCTTTTTAGACACTTTCAAACCAGAAATTTCGACTCGTTTATCTGCTTTCCATGATGGCATACAAATGCTTAAAAATGAAGGATTTGAGGTAGATTCGATTGCACCACAAGCGGCTATTTATTTGACCTTAAAATTTGCATTACATGGAAAAACGACTCCAAAAGGCAAAGTCCTTGAAACAACGGTTGATGTAACAGACTATATTTTGAATGAAGCAGGCTTGGCGATTGTTCCTTTTTCTGCCTTTGGTGCATCAGCAAATTCGCCTTGGTACCGCATGTCCGTAGGCACT
>JAAFHL010000349.1 GCA_013298365.1 Bacteroidota bacterium
CCCTCCCGAGAGGGCATTTATGCAAAAGGCTTTCAGCCTTGCAATAGATGCCCTCCTCGGAGGGCAGTTTTTGTCGAAAGACAAAAACGGCTGGGTTTAACGCCTTAGCTTGACGGCTCCCAACGGGAATTTAGCTTGACCGCTATAATGTATTTTTCAAGAAAACTTATTTTGTTTCCATAAAAATACGAAATCCTAAATAAGGTTCCGATTTTTTATAATATTCAGATTGTACGATTTGCACTTTTTCCCTTGCAGAATACCAACTTCCCCCTTTTGAAAAGCCTTTCTCATCTACCATTTCAGAAGCATTACCACACACATTATACAAACCAAATTTATTGGGTTGATAGCTATCTACCGGAGCTGTAACTAAATAATGGTCAGCGGTTTGTGAGGCTTTTTCATTTTTAGTTTGAGGCACACGTAGCGTTGTTGCAATATCTCTAAAATTGCACAAATAATTCCCTTTTTTATCGGTAACATCTACGCCTTCCCAAGCATACATTGCGCCTTCTTGTCCACCTCTTGCTGCATTTTGCCACTCAATAGTATTAGGCAAACGAAAAACGACATTGCTATGTTTCTTTTTTGCGGCGTTGTTATATTCTTTGGTAAGCCATGCACAATAAGCAAGTGCAGCCTCATGTGAAATATTGACAACAGGATAGTCGTAAAATGCTTTATGACGATGATAGGCAGACATTTCTTCTACACCTTTTAGGCAACCGTTCCAGCCCATAGAATCAATAGCGGCAATTTTCCTCAGTTTAGGGTCATTTTTCACACTTTCCAAAAAAATAGCATAATCTGCGTTTGTTACTTCATAAATTGATGCATATAAGGCGGAATCTACCTTAACAAGTTGTTTGTCCAATTTTGCGACATTAATAGTTGTTTGTGCAATGGCAGGAATGGCACAGATTCCGAAAAAAGAAATAATCAGCGAAAGTACTTTTAACATGTTGATTTGATGGAATATTGTTTAAGAATATTTGTGGAATATAAAAATAAAGGTTCACAATTTTAATGCCACTTAATATATTGACAGGCGAATTTATTCTTTTTCTTTGAATATATTAGCAAAAAATATATTTAATAATGATATATATATTCTAAAATAGTGGTTTTCTATAAAAATTTGCTTATGTTTCAAAGTAGAGACCTAATCTTATTTTTATGGTTCTCTGACAGTTTTTGTGGATTTTTGTGTAACGTAGGGGCTGCACCCCCTACGTTACGCAAAAATCTCTGCTTTGAGGCTTGTCTCCACAAAATAAACTCTGATAAAAGCAAAAAAAAGCGAAAAAAATTAGTTTTTATTAAAATTTAAGTGAAAGTTATTCTGCGTCTTTGCAATAGCAAAAATATAAGTAGCCATTTTTCTCATCACAGCGGTTAAAGCGACTTTTTCATTTTTGCCATTGGATTTGAGCCTATCATAAAATTGCTTAAAGACATTATCGGAGCGTAGTGCAGAACGAGCCGCATTGAAAAGTAGGCTTTTTAAGGTAGCAATGCCCTTTTTAGGAATGTGTTTACCTTTTCGTACCGAAGAACCCGAGCTGTTTTCTGTGGGACATAGTCCGATAAACTTAACGAGTTGTTTAGCGGAATCAAAGTGGAGAAAGCCTTGTGTAAGAATGACAAAAGCCCTAGCTGTGAGCTTTCCAATGCCTTTGATAGAGCAAAGATTATCTATCATGGTTTTAAAATGGTCTTGGGTCAAGGTTTGTATTTGGTCTTCGAGCTGTTGAATATATTCTTTGACTTGGCTTTGACCTTGTTACCAAATCTGACCGACAATTTGAGCAGGTTTAGCCCGATAACTATCAGCATGTATTTGATTATTAAGTCTTTGTAAATCTTCTTTGAGTTTATCTAATGCACTTATCATCTGCTTAAAAAGCATCTGGCATTTGATAAACATCTGGTTGTTTTTGTATGCCGTATTTACGCAATAACTTCGCACATTCTTTGTCATTGATGGTACTCGCATTTTCGCTTTGATTAAAGGCACGACTTTTACTGGGGCTAATGAGCGAAAAGAAAATCCCCATTTCATAGGCTAAACGCTCTCCATACCTCCCTGTCGCTTCCATAATTACTTGTATCTTAAGCCCTTGTCCTTGTGTGGATGTTAATAGTTCTTTTAAGTAGTTTTCTATATCCCTAAATTCGTTATTTACGTTTTTATGATAGTCTTTTCCCTTCTCTTTTTCTTAGCTTTTTCGCTTACAAATTTAGCTTTTTTGTATCACGCCACAAACGTACGATTTGTCAGACAATCAAAAGGATTACACAGTTTGAAAAACAGATTTCCTTTTTTTACGTTAAAAGATTCATATTACATACTTATTTATTATGAAAAAGAACATATTCATCTTAGCTTGCTTATTTAGCATTTTCTCAAGTTTTGGGCAAACAAAATTACATATAGAAGGCATTGTAAAAGAAGCTGTTAGCCAATCTTTGATGCCAAATGTAAGGATTCGTTTGTTAGAAAGACAGGTAGAAATGTGTGGACAAGTAAAAAAGTTGTTGCCTTTATTTCGCAGAGATTTCTCTATTATAAAAGGTGAAAAAATGACCGATGAAACAGGTAAATTTTCTTTTTTATTGGAAGGAAATTTAGAAGAATATTATGCCTTAGAAATTCTCTTTCCTAACCAACAAAGGCAATATGTTTCGCTTATTGCTGCAAATACGCCTGAAAAACACTTCTTTAGCATTGAATATTTGCCGATTTCTCTTTCGCCAGAAGCAGAAAATATATTGGAAAGAACGAATTATGCAGCAAAAGTACAATTAGAAAATGAAAAAATAAATACCCCTTTGATAGAAGGAAATTATCCTGCACAGATTTCACATTGTTTGGAAGAAAAAGAAGCTAATCAAGTGTTTTCTTGTAGCATTTCTGTACCTACACAAGTATATGTTGCCAATTTGATAAACGGCTACAATAGTACAGCAACCGGACCAGGTTTCACAGGTTTAATAGATTTTGATGAATATATTGCAGGCGTTACACAGCAAGAAATTGGCGGCGTAACTACTTTGCCTGAGGCACTCAAAAGCCTTGCAGTCGCAGCACGTAGTTTTTCTTTTCGCAGACACACGCTCAATTTGCCCGTAAACGTAGGACAAGCATATAGTTTCACCCCAAATGCAAGCTGTATAAGTGCCTCAAATGCCACAACTCAGCAGGTAATCTTATATAACAACGCTGCAATGACTCCTAACTATGCAGCAAGATGTAATGGCAATTTCACGCAAAACTCCGAACAAGGTAGATGGGGCGCAGGTACTTGCGGCACAACTTGCGCAACTTGTGGCAATCAAGTTGCCTATTTGAGAAGTGTCATTTGTAGTGGACACTTAAATTGCCTTGCTTTTTCAAGTGAGCAACCTTGTTGCGAACTAACGATTTCTACGGCAAATACTGCGGGAAATATCTACGGGCATGGTGTAGGATTGTGTCAAAGAGGCACACAGCAGTTTGCAGGTTCGGGTTTTAATTGGTCATATTGCAATATTTTGAGCCATTATTACAAAGATATTTGTATTGCAAATACACAATGTGCCAGCGGGGTTACGGAGTTTTCGGTAGCAACGATTGCAAATCCCATGACAGGTGGAACGGTAAATGGGGGTGGAATTTTCAATACTGGCGCAAATGTAAACCTTTCTGTTACGACAAACAGTGGATTCTCTTTTGTAAATTGGACAGAAAATGGAAATGTGATAGGAACAAATCCCACATACAGCAGTTCTGTAAATGGAAACAGAAACATTATTGCCAATTTTAGTGCAACAACAGCCCTTGAAAGTGGACTTTTTACAGACATAAAATTGTTTCCGAATCCTGCTATAAACGGTGAGGTTTTTATTCAATCGGATAAAAAACTAAGTATCTATGAAGTAACAGATATGATAGGAAAGCAAATTCCTTTTGAAATAAAAAAGGAAAACGAGGGTATTTTGCTACAATTAGCTACAAAAACACAAGGTATGTATTTTGTAAAAGTGATGCAAAATAATCATATCAAAGTGCTGTCTTTCATTGTTTTGTGAGATAAGCAGCCCTTATTTTTTGGTTACATTCAAAAGTGTAGCCCTTGTGCCTTAGGCACAAAATATCGGTAGAAATATGCAATATTTCCCCATTTTTTTATTTTTTCGTGCAAACACGAAAAAATAAATGGGAGAGGGAGCGATTTATCCTTTTTTACCGATATTTTATCCCTACGGGATAATAGAAAATATAGTGTTACCTATTTTTTACAAGCAAAATATTGCTTGATATAACTTGCGCTACCATTTGCAGGTATCTCGGTTACGGCACTTTGTTGTGGGTCTTTCACATAAATACGAAAGAAAATACTTGTCCCTGCTGCATATTGTGTAAGATTTAAGCTTGCTTTGTGGGTAAAAGCAACGCTTGTACCAAAATAACCTGTTCCCGTTATGGGCGAAAGTACTTGCAGATTTTGGCTATTTACCGCAGTAAAATCATTGGGGTCAGTAGAAAACTTTATGGTATTTTGCTGTAAATCTGTGGCTTGCGCATTGTCATCTGTGAGCGAAAACCAAATATCAAGGCTGCTTGTACCTGACGGAACAACTAACATACCACTATTAGGTTCTCTATCCAAAGGAATTGTGCTGCCTGTTGGAAATGCGATAACGCCTTGCATAGAAGGTTGCAAATTGCCATTTTGTGGCGAATTGCCAAACATGTCTTTTGCGCCATTTTGAATCCAACTACGTACATTGGCAATATATTCTGTTTTTTTTGTATTCCAATCCGAATTAGGTTCAAGCACCAAAGGCATTACCCCTGAACCAATTACCTGCGAAAGGCGCAAGTACAACAAAGAAGCATCAGGATTGCCTGGGACAACTCTCATATCATTTGCCCCAGAAATTTGAATGGCTTTTTGCAATACCATGGTATTATATGTACTTTCTATAGTTCTAAAATCTGGCTCAAAAGTACCATCATGGCAGCCCGAATTGGCGCAAGTAGGACGAAAAATGGTTTGGTGCATACCCGCAAAAGACTTGGGGTCAATGTCAGGAGCTATATTTGTAGGCGTTGAATCTGTATTTGTGTAAGGCTCAAAGGGATTTGTAGGAAGTTTATCTGTTTCGCTACCACAAGCAAACATAAAAGCCGCTATAAGCGGTAATATAATGGTAAATATTTTCATAAAAAATGATGTTTTGAATAGCCTTCTTGCCAAAATAAAAATAGCCCTGATTTGTGTGAGCCGTTTAACCCACCCGCAAAACTGCAAGCATTTTTGCTGCCCTCCCAAGAGGGCTTTTGATTTGTGGGCTAAAAGCCTCACTATCAAAAGCCCTCTTGGGAGGGCGTTTTTTGTCGCAAGACAAAAAACGGGTGGGTTAAACGC
>JAAFHL010000035.1 GCA_013298365.1 Bacteroidota bacterium
GAAAAACGCTTGATAAAATAGTTTAGCAGCCAATTTAGCAATAAATAGAGTAAAAAACCGGTGGCTAACAAGATAATCACTCCCAACCATTGCCAATAAAACATGCCTAAAAAAGGTTGTTGTCCATTTTTAGGCATTAAATCTAAGAGTTTAGCCGTTCCTAATGGAAAAACTTCTTCATGAATACGGGGTACCGCCAATAAAGAACGAGTCGCATAACGCCATTTTTTGCCTTTTTTTTCCAAATAAATTTCAGGATATGCTTCCCATAAAGTATAGCGATACACGCCTGTTGTGTCTTTGTAGCCGCTATCTGCCGGCACCGATTTGAGACGAATATAATATCCACTTCCTACAAAAATCTGTTGAATTTGTATGGCTAATTTCTCTCTTTCTTTTTGGTTAAATCCTTCTATAGCAAGGGTTTGTGCTGCATATTCGGGGTGGTAATTTGCAGGCAGTAGATTGTTAAAATGTGAGCGCAATGTACTTAATGGACTTTCTAAGCTCACAGGTTTGTCATCTGCTTGAACAGGTTTAGGCGTTTGCGCACAAGCAGCCCATATAAGACCAAAATAGAGACAAATTAAAAATTCTTTTTTCATAACATCATTTTAGGCGCAAATGTACATATTTTACATAGATTTTCAGAAATTCCTCATAGATTTATCAGGGCTTTCTCATAAAAAAATGCTTGAATAAAAATGTTAAATTTTATCACAAAGTTTATAATGGATTCACAAAGAACACAAAAATTTATAGAAAAATATGCTACTTTGTGTTCTTTGTGTGGGCTTTTCTTTGTGAACTTTGTGGTTTTATTTTTTACGAGAAAGCCATTATAGATTTATCTAACAATAAACAGATGAGGAATTGCTGAAAAATGGCTTTAACTTTTTTTCCGTAACAAAAAACCTGCTGCCAAAGTCCCCAAAAATGCGGCTATCAATGTGCCAATTATCGTAAACCAAGAAGTCGAAGAACTTGCCGCTTCGGTTTTGGGCGTTTCTGTATTTGCTGTTTCTTGGGTATTTGTATCATTTTCAGCGACTTGTGAATTGCTGTCGCTTGCAACGGCTGTTTGAGAAGTACTATCCTTAGACGCAACGACTATTTTTGAGGTGCTATCTTTTGTCAGCATTTTTCTTTCGGCAGAAAGACGAAAAGGATTTGGGTCTTTGACAGGCAACAACCTGGATTTTTCTACGGAAGAAACTTCTACGCCTTCAATCGCTTTTCGGTATGTTTCAAATTGTGGATTTGTGTTCCAACCCGTCAATTCATACAAATTAGCCAATTCTTTTGCTTGTCTTTGCAAACGTTCTTGCTGGTATTTTTTGCCTGCTTCACAATCTAAACCGCCTCGTGCAGGTTGATGCAAGACATATCTGCATTGAAAACGCTCTTTGTTAGGCGTTTCTTGAAAAGCCAAATCTTGTGGAAAATGGTCTCTGTCATAGCGAACATGTAAACGGGTGAAAAACAAACGATTAGGCTCATTATTTAGCCAATCTACCCCTGCTTCTATCAATTCATTGTTGCTTACAGGGGGGGAGGCACAAGGGTCGCATTTCATGGAGTTGTTGGTAGAAATGTCCCAAGCATATTCCAAGAAAACGGCATTTTTGCCTTCTTTGAGCCATTTTTTTTGAAAAGCAGCTTTATAAAACTCCCCAAAAATGCTTTTCACAAAAGTGGGAATGTCTGTATCTGTACTCATTCTTACGGTACGATAATTCGTGGTTTCTGTGCGACCTTGTTTTGTTATCGTATAAATCACCAAATCTTGCACGCCTTTGCTATTTGCCATGCCTAAGCGAATCGGTAGCATATAATTGGCTGATTTATAGGCAATTTGAATGGGGCGTAAATAGCTATAACCCAATTCTGTTTGCTTTTTCAAATCTACTTTTACCACAAAAAACTTTAACTTGGCTTTTATATAAGGTTCTAACACTTCTTTTGCGCCCGCAGGAATTTTGTAGCCATTTTGCGTAAGCCACGTTTCTAAACCCGAAGATTCATTTGCGGATAAAATCAAAATATCATATTCCCCCACTTGATATTGCGCTTCGACTTTTACGCCAAGGTCTTTTTTGCCTGTACTACCTCCAGCTTTTGTAGCTGATGGCTTCTCTGTGGCACTTACTTTCAATGACCTTTCCTCCATTTCTCGGGGATAACAAGGATTTTCATCATAATATTCTGTCAATCTTGGGGCAGAGTAGGCAGAAAAACGCTCAAAAAGATAGTTTTCCTTTACCCGAATGTCGTCTTTTTGCAAAACAACAGGTACAGGTACGACCATTGCGAAATCTTTGGCATCACCCTTATAGTCATTTGCCATGGTTACCGTCATTTTTGTTCCATCTTTCACAATAATTACCTGCGAAGACTCATTGAACAAATTGACTCCTGCTTGGGCTACATAAAAGCCACAAAAAGCCAGCACTTTCTCCGAAATAGGAAAAATAGCGCATAAAAGTAGAAGAATACTGATTTTTTTCATGATAAAATTGATGTTTATATTTTTTTCTCGCAGATAGATGCAGATTTTCACAGGTATATTTGCGCAAATCTGCGACTCATCTGCGCAAATCTGCGTGCCAATGAAACAAGTCTCCCTTACAAAACCTATCCAAAATAGGCGTTAAAAAAGAGCAGAAAAATAATGCCCAAACGGCTGCCCCATTTACAAAGTAAAAATGAAGGAGAATGTATGTTAAAACCGCTACAAATACTGCCCAAATCATGCGTACTGTACGATTTGAGGGCGTAGTAACAGGGTCTGTTATCATAAAAAAGGAAAATAACAATAGCGTTCCGCTTGTGAATTGATGTATAAAAAAGTCAAAATCCCAGCCGAGCCAAAGGATATTTCGGGCAAATTCCATCAATAAAAATGCGCCAAGAAACACCAAACCTGTTTCTATTCGACTGACTTTGAGCAAAATTTGAACGCCCAAAAGCGATAAAAAACCTATAAAAATGAGGTTATTGCCCCATTGTCCAGGCGAAATATAGGCTTCATTTGTGAGTAAGATGGTAATGATAATGCCAAAATTGGTAGGATTAAAAATGTGCTTTCCCTTATATCGCAAGATAAATTTGCTGCCGATAGTTAATACTGCTCCCAGAACACATATCCAGAGGCTATCCGTTTTGAACAAAAGACACAAGCCCAAAGCCGAAATGAAGGCACTTTTCCAAGAACTATAATCTCCTTTTACCCAATAAACGGCAATCATTTGTGTAACTAAAGCGGTAAAAATCAAGGTGATATACTTGAAAATATCTGTTTTCCAATCTAACAAGAAATAGCCATATAAAAGAAAACTTGATAAGGCAATGAGTTGAAAATGCCTTGCATCTGAAAATATATTTTGGGGGAGTGAAAATGTCTTTATTTGTGGCATATTATAAGAATTTGTGTTTAAGAGGTCAATAAACACAAAAATCCACATTTTTCGCAATGAAATACAAAAAAGATTTTGCAGATAGCTTATTTATCTGCAAAATCTTTTTTTACCTCTTGAAAGGATTATAATCAACTATTTACATATTATCACTTTTTCCGCTATCATGCGCAGCAAGCCATTGTTTTGCAGGCATAAACTCATCACTCAAATCGTAGCGAGCTTCTACAGCAAGGCTTTCGCCATCTACTCTAAACTCACATGTTTTTTCGCCATCACAACCTGCATAATATTCAACCTCTCCATAAAAATAGCCATCTTCTTCAGGCAAAATTTGGTGTTTGCCGCTTACATAATCTGTTTTGGCAAAATGCTTATCATAGCCACTTGGGCAACGGCTAAACATGCGGGACTCACGTCCATTGTCTTTTTTGCGCAAGGGGGCAACAAGGCGTGTTTCTACGGCAGCCTCTACACGCTCTGTGAGGTCAGGACCCGCAATTTGTACAGGGGAGTGTTTTCCTTCGTTAGAAAAGGTTGAAAATGCGCCATTTACCAAAAGTGCCGCACTTAATACGATTGTGATTGCAGAATAATTCATAAATGAAAGATTTGAGAGATATTTCTCTTTCTTACGAAAAAGAGGAAAATAGGTTGCAATTTCGGGTGAATTTTTTAGTTGAAAAAGATAGATTTTATGGTATCTTTATAGCCCATGCTCATGCTGTCATTTGATTTAAACACACATATAGGCAAAAAAATCAGACAAGTGTGTAAACGCATATCTGACCATGGCTTTCTCATAAAAAAAGACTTGAATAAAAATGTTGAATTTTACCACAAAGTTTACAAAGGATTCACAAAGAACATAAAGATTTATAGAAAAATATGCTACATTGTGTTCTTTGTGTGGGCTTTTTTTTGTGAACTTTGTGGTTTTATTTTTTATGAGAAAGCCATTCATATCTGACTTTTTATTGACCAAACCTCAATAAGATTCCTCTTGTGTAGGAAAATCTTGATTTTTAATATCTTCTATATAGCGAGAAATTGCATCTGTCATAATATCGTGAAGACTGGCATAACGGCGCAAAAATTTGGGGCTAAATTCCTTATTAATGCCTAACATATCATGTGTTACCAAAACTTGTCCATCGCAATGCGGGCCTGCGCCAATTCCAATCGTAGGAATCTCCAAGGATTCAGACACTTGTTTTGCTAAATTAGAAGGGATTTTTTCCAAAACCAAGGCAAAACAGCCCGCTTCTTGTAGCAATTTTGCATCTTCTATCAAAATTTGGGCTTCCAACTCCTCTTTTGCACGCACCGCATACGTTCCAAATTGATAGATAGACTGTGGGGTAAGCCCCAAATGCCCCATGACAGGAATCCCTGCATTGACAATACGCTTTATAGAATCGGCGATATGTCTGCCGCCTTCCATCTTTATCGCATGACCACCTGACTCTTTCATAATACGAATCGCACTTTTGAGGGCATTTTGCTCATCTCCTTGATAGCAGCCGAAAGGCATATCTACGACCACAAGACATCTTTTTGCGCCTCGCACTACCGCACACGCATGGTCTATCATTTGGTCTAAGGTAATCGGCAGGGTAGTCTCATGTCCATGAATGACATTTGAGGCAGAGTCACCTACCAAGATGACATCTATCCCTGCACTGTCTATAATGGTAGAAAAAGAAAAATCGTAGGCGGTAAGCATGGCAATTTTTTCCCCTTCTTGTTTCATCTCGTGAAGCGTATTTGTGGTAATCCGCTTTTTATTACTTTTCTTGGCTGTGGACATATTAAGTTTTGTGTTATGGATTTTAGAATATGTTTTTGTATATTACAAAAATGTCAAAAATGAATTGTACTTTCATTAAGCGATAATTACCATTCAAACACCAAAATAATACAAAAAAAACAGATTGTGCAATTTTTTGCAAAATTACCGTTATATTCGTGCGGTAAATATACCATTATATTTCACATTATCTTAACAAACCTATACATAATGGCACGCTATTTTATTACACTTTGCTTGACTCTGTTTGCCTTTAGGGGATATGCACAACAAGGTTGTCCCGAAGTAAGCATCAATGTTTTGGGACAAGATACTACGCTCAACTGCTGCGGTATGCTCACAGCAACGTATGTACCTAATGCGCAAACATCTGCTTATACGGTAGCCCCCATACCTTATGCTCCTTTTCCTTTCACAGGGGGAACGTCTGTATTAGTGAATATAGATGATATTTGGTCATCGGGTATTGCACTTCCTTTTACATTTTGTTTTTATGGAAATACTTATAATCAATTTGTGATTGGTGCAAATGGCATTATTAGTTTCAATGTGACACAATATGCAGGCACAAATTGTCAATGGCCCATCAGTGCGGCAATTCCTTCTACGAACAATCCTGTCAATTCTATCATGAGTCCTTTTCATGATATTGACCCAGGCGTGGCAGGTACTATCAACTATCAAATGTATGGTACTTATCCATGTCGTATTTTGGTGGTAAATTGGAATCAAGTTGCGATGTTTTCATGCAATAGTTTGATAAATACACAACAAACCGTTATTTATGAAACAACGAATGTAATTGAAACCTATATCGCTAATAAGCCTTTATGTGCTACTTGGAACAGTGGGAGAGCGATTCATGGTATTCAAAATGCAGCAGGAACTGTGGCTACTGTGGTGCCTGGTAGAAACTCGCCTACACAATGGACTGCAAGTAATGATGCTTGGCGTTTTACGCCTTCTGGCGGTGCATCAAATGTTGCTTTAACATGGTACACAGTAGGTGATACAACGACTTTGTCAAACACAAATATGTTACAAATCTGCCCTTCTGCTACTACAGATTATGTAATACAAGCCATATATGACCCTTGTGTAGGATTGCCGATTACAGTATATGATACCATTACTGTAAATGTAGATGGCAACTCTACCATAACAAGTACTACACAAACTGATGTGCTTTGTCATGGAGACTCAACAGGGGCTGCATCAGTTACCTATCAAACTACCGCCCCTAATCCGCTTACCATTTGGTGGGACCCGCCGATTAGTACTACCACAAGCATTAGTAATGTGCCAGCAGGGATTTACACCATATACCTTGCTGATACTTTTGCTACCACTGCAACATGTACCCTTAGTTATACCTTTACCATTATTGAACCGCCTGTTATCACTGCTGCAACTACATCAGTTGTGAATGTATTGTGTAATGGGCAAGCAACAGGTAGTATAGATATTACGCCAAATGGAGGAACTTTGCCTTATGCTTTCTCATGGAACAGCAATCCAAGCCAAAGTACAGAAGATGCTGCAAACCTTTTGGCAGGAAGTTATAATGTTTTTGTTACAGATGCACATAATTGTTCAACTGCTATCAATAATATTCTGATAACAGAACCGCCCGCACTTGTTGTCAGTTCTATCACTGCCACCCCTGCGACTTGTGGTAATAATAACGGAACGGCGACCGTAGTAGTAACAGGGGGAAATGCGGGCTATTTATATACCTGGAATGCCAATCCTACCCAATCTACCTCAACGATTGCTAATTTGGCTGGAGGGCTGTATGGCGTTTCTATTGCTGATGCAAATGGCTGTGTAGTAAGTGCTTCTGCTACTGTACCTGCGCCTATTCCGCCTACTATCTCCGCTTCATCTTCCAGTAATGTGCTTTGTTTTGCAGGAAATACAGGTGCTGCAAATATTACCGTAGCAAATGGAACAGTACCTATTTTGTATAATTGGACACCTAACGTTTCTACCACAAATACAGCCAATAATTTAGTAGCAGGAAATTATACGGTTACCGTTAGCGATTTTTACAATTGCACAACAAGCCAAAATTTTGTTATTACAGAACCCCCTTTATTAACGGTAAATGTTAGCAATACAAATAATTTATGCTTTGGTAACTCAACGGCTTATGCGGTTGCTACGGCAGGTGGCGGCACTTTGCCCTATACATATAGCTGGGTTACAAATCCTTCTATAAGCGATTCTGCGTTGAATTTATTGGCAGGAAATTATACATCTTATATTATAGATAATAATAATTGTATAATTTCTCAAAACTTTACCATTGCACAACCACCACAGCTAATTAGCTCTGCCACAGGTGATACAATCTGTATCGGTTTTGCAAATGGAACAGCTTCTGTCATCATAAGTGGCGGTGTTCAGCCATACAATTATCTTTGGTCAAATGGCGTTTCTACGGGTGCTGCTGCTGCAAATCTGCCCGCAGGTGTGTATTTGATAGAAGTAACCGATGGAAACGGCTGTAAAATCACACAAAGTGCGCAAGTAATTGCTTCTACTTTACCTGTGATTTCAGATGTTTCAATTCAAAATGTTAGATGTTTTGGTCAAAATAATGGCATAATTACGACAAATATCCTAAATGGGGTCGCACCATTTCAATACAATTGGAGTCCTTTTGTTTCTACCACAAATAAAGCCATTAATTTGAGCTTAGGACAATACGAACTTTTGGTAATAGACCGTTTTAATTGTAGAGATACCATGCAGTTTACGGTAACAGAGCCTACGCTTTTTGAAGGTTCGGCTTCTGCTCAAAATGTAACTTGCTATCGTGCCAGAAATGGGCGAGGCGATATTACCGTTCAAGGAGGGACATTGCCATATACTTATACGTGGAATACAAATCCGCCAAAATACACTCATAATGCTGTGTTAGATACAGGTGTTTATATGATAACAGCATACGATGCAAATGGTTGTTCTGTGATAGATTTTGTGAGTATTATAGAGCCGCCACGAATAGCAATCAATTTGGTAGATAAAATTCCTTCTTATTGTGGCTTGCCCAATGGCTCAATTACCATGGCAGCATCTGGCGGAACGGGACAGCTTGCATATAGTTGGGAAAATAATCTATCATTTGATACCATGGCAATCAATCTTGTAGGAAATAGGGAATATACATTTTTCGTAACAGACAGAAACGACTGCAAACGTGCTGCAAATATTTACTTACAAGATGTTCCACGTGCGGAGGCTGCGTTTATTACCTATCCATATAACACAGAGCCTATTTTTGTAACAGATGCCACGATTCATTTTACCAATCAATCCAAAAGAGCAAAAAGTTACCTTTGGTTGTTTGGAGATGGGCATTTTGACATAAACACGAATCCTATACACAAATACGATTTGCCAGACTCACTGACGGCTATGCTTATTGCATATAATGGTTCAAATTATTGTCCCGATACAGCAAAAATGGATTTCATCATTTTACCAGAAGGAATTTTATGGTTTCCAAATGTATTTTCACCCAACGAAGATTTGGTAAATGATGTTTATACCGTAAAAGGGGTGCATGTTCTTAGTTTCCAAATGAAAATATTTGACCGTTGGGGCAAAGAAGTTACTACCCTTTCTACTATCAATGATGTTTGGGACGGTACAAAAAATGGACAAGCCTGTCCAGAGGGCGTTTATACCTACGTAGCTTGGGGCTTAACGCTTAATAATGAGCCATATAAGCGGTCAGGTACAATAACTTTGGTGAGATAATAACTTTGTTAGGAATAGGTATAGAATAAGTTCCTAATATCCTGTTTTTCGTAGGGGTTTACGCCATAAATCTCTATGAAAAACAGGATATTATTTCATAGTAGTTGGGCGGTCAATTTATGCTAAAAACATAAATATTTGATTAATAAGGTTTTATGTTTTATAAAGAATATTGATAATCAACTTAATAGGGGTTAGCATAGTTTCACCGTTCAGCTACCAATTTTCTAATTGCTGAATAAAAGAAGTTCTATCTTGGTAGAAAAAACCTTCTTTTAGGACTGTTTCAAAGTCGCTTAGACCATACGGAATATTTATCATAATATTGCTATTTGGCTACAAATATACGATATTTTGTGTATTCTTTTGCCTAATATCTCACAAAAAGTCGTACCTTTGCCCCCCGAAAAGAATCATTAGCGAATAATTTAAAAATAACTGCGCAATGATAAAGTTCACTGATAACTGATAACTGTTCACTGATATGCTGAATCTCGAAAATATAGGAATTGAATTTGCTGGGCGATGGCTCATTCGTAACGCAGGTTACCGTTTTAATGAAGGAAAAATTACGGGTTTAATAGGTAGAAATGGGGCTGGGAAGTCCTCTTTGCTACGGGTAATTGCAGGGCAAAACCTGCCATCTGAGGGCTTTGTGCATAGAGGCAAAGACGATAAGTTGGCGTATTTTCATCAAGATTTGCTCTCTTTTGAAACAGAGGTTTCTATCTTTGAAATGGCTCGTTCTGCCTTTGCTACTTTGTTAGAACATAAACATAGATTAGAAGATATTTTTGTGGCGATTGAAAATGGTAGCCAGGATTTGGATTTGTGGGACGAAATGGCACATCTACAAGCCGAATGGGACGCTATGGAAGGGGACAAAATAGACGCTCGTACTTATGAGATTTTAGCAGGTTTGGGTTTCAAAGATTCCGAAGTGCATCAGCCCTACAAAACCTTTTCTGGGGGCTGGCGTATGCGGGTTTTGTTGGCAAAAATGCTACTCGAACAACCTGACGTACTATTGTTAGATGAGCCTACAAATCACTTGGACTTGCCTTCTATTCAATGGCTTGAAAACTACTTGGAGTCTTATCCGGGTGTGTGTATCATCGTGTCGCATGATAGGTTTTTCTTGGATAGAATGGTAGATGTGATTTTGGAGATTTCTAATGCAAAAGTCAATGAATATGCGGGAAATTACTCTTTTTACTTAGAAGCAAAAGCAGAACGTTCTGATTTGCAGCAACGTTCTTACGAAAATCAACAAAAGTATATTGCTGATCAACAGCGTTTTATAGATAGATTTAAAGCAAAAGCCTCAAAAGCCACACAAGCCCAATCAAAACTCAAGCAATTGGAAAAATTGGACTTAGTAGATGCCCCCGAAAAAGAGGATTTTAGTTTGTCGTTTTCGTTTAAGGTAAAAACGCCTTCGGGACGTGAGGTAATCAAATTAGATATAGCCGACAAATCTTTTGGACCGAAAAGAGTGTTGAGAGAAAGTGCTGCTGTGATAGAAAGAGGCGACAAAATTGCGTTAATTGGCGCAAATGGTTTGGGTAAATCTACTTTGCTACGCATGGTAGGCGGCAATGAGCCTTTTGAAGGAGACAGAAAAGAAGGACATAATGTGGCACTTGGCTTTTTTGCGCAGCATCAATTAGAGGCTTTGAACCTGAAAAACAACGTTTTACAAGAAATTGCCTATATTGGTACAGACAAAACAGAAGTAGAATTGCGCACTGTTTTGGGATGTTTTATGTTCTCTGGAGATGAGGTTGAGAAAAAAGTGCAAGTGCTATCTGGGGGGGAGAAATCTCGTGTAGCTTTGGCAAAAGTATTGATTTCTGAAGCAAATTTCTTGTTATTAGATGAGCCTACAAATCACTTGGACATTCCGAGTATTCAAATTTTGATGAAAGCTCTTCAAAATTATCAAGGAACTTACATTGTTATATCGCATGATAGACATTTTCTTTCTTGTGTAGCAAACAAAATTTGGTATATTGAGGACAGACAGTTGAAAGAATATCCTGGTACCTATCACGAATATGAAGAAATGCAAAGCCGAAAAGCGGAGAATGAAAGATTGCGTTTTGATGAAGAAAAACAGAAGCAAAAAGAACAAAAAAAGGCAAAAGTAGAGGAGAAAAAGCCGAAAGTAGAGGAAAAACCACCTGTTTCTTTTGAAGAACAAAAACAACGCAAAAACCGACTTCGCAAAATGGAAAAGGAGCAAGAAGACATAGAGGCAGACATTGAGCGAATGGAAAAGGAGAAAAAAACGTTGTTAAACACTTTGTTAGATACAAGTGTTGCCGCAAATTTTAGCAAAATTGCAGAAGTGCAAAAAAAAATAGATCATTTAACACTTCAAATTGCCAAAACAACCGAAAAATGGGAGCAGATTGTGGCGGAAGTGGAGGAGATGCAAAAAATACTGTAATAGGAGTTGAAGGAAGATGTATCGTACAAGATTTAGCCGCAAATGCAGTGTTTATCTGCGAGAATTTGCGGTTAAATCTGCGCTTCGGTTAGTGAGCCTGTTGAACTAATCTTCGAGAACCCGCCAAAACATACACAAAAAAATAAGCCAATAAAATAAAGACACAAAATAATATAGCTACACCGTATGTCCGCCCATGCGCAGTAGGGTCTGTAATTCTATCTAATAAATCTTTGAGCAAGCCTGTCGGCTGACTCACAATGTCCCAGCTATTCCAGCGCAAATACCTGCCTAAATAAATCCCAAAACCGCACAAAAAAGAACTCAGTAGCACAAATAGCCACCCCACAAAAGCAGAATGCCTTTTGGCAATAATGAGATGAATGTCTAATAAAGACAATAAACCTAATACCAATCCATTAAACGCAACGCTCAATATCAGTACCAAATCATACCAAATAGGAATATCTTTTCGCACTTTGAAGTGAAATAAATCGGTGAGAATATAGGGCGCATTGGGATAAAATACCAACCATACGAATATACAAATCCATAAAATAACAGCGGATTGTATGTTCTTTTCCCACAAAAAAAGAACGGTACTCATGCCATATGGAATGTATGCCAAAAATAAATTCCAAAGTAAAAAGATAAAAGTTGCTTTGTTACTTACTTCTACTCGATAGGCAATCAAGCTAAAACAATATAGGCTCATCAAGCCCAAAACAGCCATCATTTTAAGGCGATTGCTTACACGAAGTTGTGTAAAAAGATTCATGCTGTGTGTGTATTTTGTTTTGCTTTTTACGGATTTGTGTTGAGAAGGTTTTGGGGGGGAGGCTCTAATAGCAGATTTTGCAGGCGGTATAACTTCTGCTTATGGCTTCTTTTTTTGTTACTTTGCTGTGGTGTGCTTTGCACCTGTTGAAGCCGCTGCAGCTTGTGTTGCTGTGGTATGCGTAGGCGTTTTTGCTTTCGCAGATGTGGACGTAGATGTCGGGGCTTACGGTAAGTAGTGTGAGGATGAAGAAGGTAATGAGTGCTTTCACGGTTTGTTTGTTTTTGTAGCACAAAGATAGGAAATTTGGGAGAAAAAAATAATCTTGGCAGAGGGCTACCAAGATTATTTTTTTGGACATTATTGATTTGCTGGTTTCTCTGCTTGCGTATTTGTAGGAAGGTTTTTAGTATTATCAACTCCATCCCATTTCTTCTCACTAGGTGGGCTAACCACTTTGGGAGGTTTCGCTTTTTCTTCTTTTGGCTTTACTTTTGGCGGTGGTACATATTCTTTTAATCCTCCATTTCTGTCATCTTCAAAAATCATTCCTTTAGACAACGTTGTACAAGTTCTCTTGAAAAACATATCAATAAATCCATCTTTTTTTAACAAACCATTAGGTGCATCTTTTTGATTTTTTGCTTTTATATGTTCTACAAAGACTTGCTCACATTCTGCTGTACAATTAGGACACACATTATTTAGTTTTTTATATAAATCGCTAGCATTCAGCTTATTTACTTTCACATAGTATTGTACTCTTATATCTTGAGAATTGCCAAAGCAAGTACAAGTAGGAATAGTTACAGGTTCCTCTTTTGGCTCAATCTTTGCGTTTTGTTCAGGTATAGTTCTCGCACTTTGTATTTGATTATTTGCTCTTTCTGTTTTTAAGAAATCAAAGGAAAGGTAAGGATATGAAAAATATCCTAACCCTATTAAAACAACTAATATAGCGGCTATTTTCCCCCATTTTTTTGTATTTTTTATGAGTTGAGGAATGTATGTATTTGTGTCGTCCCAGTTAAATTCAGATTGCCCATGATTAGTCTCATTCTCATTTTGAGTATAGATTTCTTGTTCTTGTGAAGGCTGTATTTGAGTTTTTTTATTAAAAATATTTTCTTGTGTTGTATCAAAATTTTCTTTTATTACTTTTAAAATAAATCGCTCAAGTTCTTTTGCATTTTTGGGCATAGGGTCATCATCTAATTGTCTAGGAGGGGATGGTTTGCCTATAGCTATCTTTTTGTGGTTTTCATTTTTTTGCTTCTTTTTCCCTTCTTCTATAAAGGCCATTGCCGTGTTATGCAAGCCTAAAATAGTTTGTGAAGGTATTTTTCTTGCAAACTTAACAACTCCTTCTCCGTAAGAAGCAATAATGACAATTTTAGGAGCATTTACACAATAAATTATCTCATTTGCTATTTCGATAAAATCAGTTGAATTACTTTTATCAAAATCGCTTACTTGATATTCTATTAACTTTTTCTCTATTTGCATAGGAAAAAGTAAATCTAATTCGGCAGAAATTTCAAAAAAGGGGGGTAAACTTTCAAAATCTTTTATAAATTTATTATTTCGATTCAATAGTCCGTCCTCTATTTCTTTTACTAAAGTATCTAAATAGGAAACAACTTTAAAACTTGTTAAAGTTGCATCTTTTACAATAACAGCCCCTCCATAATATCCACCATTACGAGACTCCTCTATTTCTTCCGCATAACGATATCTCCCATATAAAGTTATCGTATTGCCTTCACTATTTTTTTCAGATAAAACAATCCAATAATCCCTATTAGGAACTATTTCACAATATTCTCTAGGTAATGTAGCAAGCAAAGACTTAATTTTTTCTTTTAAGCCCATCTGCTCCATATATTTATTGCTTCTATAATTTAGCCCAGCTGTTGTCCCAAAAACAACCAAACTAATTTCATTTGTCATCTTATCCATTATTATTTCCTGTTAGAAAATCTTTTAGCTGTTGCCAAAGACTAGGTTTAGTGGGAATATACTCATCTACTAATTCAACGCCTGTCATATCTTCATACAGCCAGTGCCATAATTCTTTTGGATATTTTTTGCTAACATTTGTAACGATATTGTCTGCTTCGTTCACTTCTCCTATAGAATAACCCATAATCAAGGGAGATTTATGTTTAATTTGGTCAATTACAAATTGTAATTGGTTATCTGTAGCGAAATCTTCTATAGATTTACGAGACATATTTTTATCCCATTTTGTAGAAAGAAGAACATAATTATATTTTTTTAGTTTGCTTCTATTTCGCTCCACATGTTGAATAAATTGAGAGAGAAGCGCAACGTCTTGATTTGCTTTATTGTAAGGAGTACACAAAATAAATGTGATAGAAATACCTGCGGCTTCAAAATAAGCCTGTATGCCTTTAGGTAAACTACCTACCCCCTTTTCATTATCTCTATTACCCAACTCTTCCAAATCTTCTCCAGCAATTTCTAAAATAGTAAAAAACTTCTTTGGTTTACGCTCATCTCTCGGTTCATAGCGTAAGTCAATATGAATAGGATCTTCCATAGGATCTGTCCTTTTAGTCAATGTACCAGAAGTGAAATTCTCTAATAGTACATTTGTATAAGGATTTTCATTCAAGTCAGCTAAGACTAGATTTCCCTCATTTTCTTCTAAGATATAGTTTATAAGGTAGGTAATAATTGCCGTTTTGCCACTTGCAATTTTCCCGAAAAAGAAAATATAGTGTGTGTCTTTATCTATGATATTATTACGACGCATTCGAGCTTTTTCTTGAGCCTCAGTATTGCTGTTTGTATCTTCTTTTTTGGTTATAGCAGCGTTACGATTGAATAATTCGTTTTTTTCGTCTTTATTTGGCATGTGTCAATGTATTTAAGAATGAAAAAATAGGTTAATAATGTGAAGTAATTAATTTCTGAAGTTAGCTTCAGGCTTGCGTGGTGGTGCAGTTTGATTGCTTTGAGTTACAAAAGAAACTAATAATGGCGGTAGTAAATCAATCATAAGACTAAGAAAAGCTGCTAATGCAATAGCATAAGATGGCCAGTTTTTCTGTACAGAACGAAATGTATGGTCTATCTCACCAAGACGAGTATTTTCTACTGTCATACTTTTATCATAGACAAATTTAGGATTTTCTTTTTGCACATCGTTGCCAATTCGCTTGTATTCATTTACTGCTTTTCCTATAACCTCTAAGCCTTGTACCTCATTATTTTGAGGTACATCATCTATTGCTTTTACCATTTCTTTGTAGCGATTTTCTATGTCTATTTTTAATGCCACATTAGACTCTTTTAATTTTATATCCAATTCACCTTCAATCTTTTTTTCATATTCATCCGCTAAAGTTTCTAAATCCTGTCGATTTTTAGATGCTGCCTTCAGTCTATCAAATTTTGTATCCATTTTCAACTCACGTTCAATTTGTGCTAACAAATCAAGCGCAATAGGACCTAATCCAGGGTTGCCCTCGTTAATTATTTGTTGCCTCAAGGCTTTAACTTTTGTATCTATTTTATCTTTCAATAACTTATCATCTGGCTTTACTAAAAAATTAGCAGCTCTTGTACCAATAGATTCTATAGAGTCTCTTTTTATTAATAATTCGTCTTTTACAAGGTCTTTCCCTGTAAATTTAGAGTAAAAAGAATTAAAGTTTCCAGCAAAACTGGCTAAAGTACATATCAAATATAGAAGCCACGCTTTACTATTCTTTTTATTTTCTTGGATGTTGCGTTTAATCCTACCATTTTGAATGAACATAACGGCAACTAAGGCAAATGCTACGGCAAAAGAGACAATCCAATGCCCAAATGCTTTACTATATCCATTACCTGTTTGCCAAAGACTTACAGCCAAACAAACAAGTGTAACTATTACTACTAATGAATCTTCTATCCCATTATTAGTGTTTTTTGCAGGAGATGAGTTTGTACCCATAAAATGTCTATTTTAATTAAAAAAAATGATACGAATTAAGAGGAGTATTGCTATATTTGCAACCAATATTTCATAATGCTTATTATATAATGGTAAATAATAACATCAATTATGGAATTTCTGCAAAGGTAAAGTAATCCAAATAACTTTACAATGCCAATATATTAACTTTCACTATCAAACATTTAAGTCTGATGACAATAGGCGACAAAATCAAAACAGTACGAATGATGAAAGGCTATTCGCAGGAGTATGTTGCAAAAAAAATAGGAATTACAGGTCCTGCTTTTTCCAATATAGAAATAAATAAAACAGATATAAGTTGGAGCCGCCTCAATGAGATTGCAGCAGCCTTAGAAACAACCGTTTCTGAATTGACCACTTTTGGCGAGAAGAATGTGTTTCATATTTCGGGAGGGGTAAATAATCTTTGTGGAAATGGAGTAGTTTATTTTCCTATTGACCTTTTTACTTTTGTGCAGAAAGTAGAAGATATGAGTATTCGTTTAGCCGAATTAGAGAAGAAACATAAGGGCTAATTTTCGCCACCCAAAATCCTTATCTTTGCGCAAACAAAACCCCAAAAATAAACTATATCTGTTTTGCGCAAGCCGAAGAAAAGGCACAAGCTAACAAACTCGGTTTATGGGCTTTGCCCAATCCTACGCCACCTTGAGACTGGCGGAAAAGCAGGCGCAAGGCGGTGGAAGAAGCGGTAATGTAATTATCTGTCATGTGCCATAATCTGAAATTTTTTCTCCCAAAATCCGCAAGAAAACCTTATCTTTGCCTTAAAATAAAGCTAATGCAAAACAGAAATTACGGAATTGGCACGCAGGATTTCAAAAGCCTTATTACAAATGATTGTTTGTATGTAGATAAAACGCCTGTTGTGTTCAAGTTGTTACATAAATCTAAACGTTATTATTTCCTTTCGCGCCCTCGTCGTTTTGGGAAATCTTTGCTGATTTCTACCTTGAAACAAATCTTTTCGGGAAATAAGGAACTGTTCAAAAATACGTGGATTTATGATAAAATTGAATGGGAGAAATATCCTATGATTCATATTCCTTTTTCGGGAATTGATATTCAAGGGCTGGGGTTAGAAAATGCGATTGACCAAAGATTGTTAGAAATAGCAAAAGATAATGATATTCAATTAGTTAATCTAAAATATTCAAGTCGTTTTCGGGAACTTATTGTTAAGCTATCTCAAAAAGGAGGCAAAGGGGTTGTTATTTTGATTGACGAATATGATAAGCCGATAACGGATTATTTAGAAGACAATAATATTCACATAGCTCAACAAAACAGGGAGATTTTGCGGAATTTTTATAGCTGTTTGAAGGATTTAGATGAACATATTCGCTTTTGTTTTTTGACAGGAATTTCTAAGTTTGCTCGCACTTCTCTTTTTTCACACCTCAACCATTTGTGGGACATCAGTTTAGTAGGGGAATTTGGTGCATTAGTCGGCATTACACAACAAGAAGTTGATGACAATTTTTCGGAAGCGATGGCAGATTTGGCTGTTGAAGTCAATTTGAGTTATGAGAATTGCAGAGAAGCTGTAAAAGAATGGTATAATGGATACAATTGGCGAGGAAAAGAAAATGTATATAATCCTTTTTCTATTTTGCACTTATTTCAAGAATTGCAATTTGGTAATTTTTGGTTTAAAACGGCTGTACCTTCTTTTCTACTCAAACTACTGAGAAAAGAATATGATTATGATTTAGAAAATATTGAGGTTGAGCTTACTTTGTTTGAAAGCTATGATATAGAAAACCTAAGCTACAAAGCTTTACTGTTTCAAACAGGATATTTAACCATAAAAACTTCGCTTGGAATGGGCGTTTATACGTTAGGTTATCCCAATCGGGAAGTAAAAGCAGCGTTATCTTCGCACGTTTTGGGGCTTTACTCCTACAAAAGTAAGGACGATATGGGTCCTCTTATGCGAAGCATGATTCGTGTCTTAGAAAACGGCGATACAAAAACCTTTGAAAAACAACTCAATAGCTTATTTGCGCAAATCCCAGAAGTTCTGTTTCGCCAAAATTATGAGAATTTTTATCATGCAATCATTTATACTGCTTTGCTTTTGATAGGGGTTTATACACAATGTGAAGTCATGCACAGAGATGGGCGCACAGATGCAGTTATTCATGCAGGAGAATACCTATATATTATAGAATTTAAAATTGGTACAGATGCAGAAGTAGCTTTACATCAAATAGATACAAATAAATATGCGGCACCTTATTTGGGTTCAGGAAAGAAAATAGTAGGTATTGGCATTTCTTTTACGCAAACAAAAAAAGGTATTTCGGATTTTAAGGTAGTGGAAAAAGGGGAATGAGGCTTTGTCTTCTTCGTTGATGAATGTACGCTCTTTCATATTTATTATCCTCTTAAAATAAACACAAAAATAGGCAATAAAGCCCCGTTTTGCAAATTTCAAATGAAAGATACCCATATTTGCTATAAAATCCCTTTCTTTACAAAAAAAGAAAATGATCAAGTATATCGATTGGGGCATTTACAAAAAACGCACAACTCTCACCCCAATGACTTTTTCATAAAAAAATGGTTTTGTAAAAATGGCTAATTTTACCACAAAGTTCACAAAGGATTCACAAAGAACACAAAATGGATAGAAAAACAGCCTACTTTGTGTTCTTTGTGTTAGCTTTTCTTTGTGAACTTTGTAGTTTAAGTTTTTATGAGAAAGCCCTACCCTCACCCCAAATTCTTTTTTCTTTCCCCAAAAAAACAGCTATCTTTGTAGGAGATTTTTACCAAAGATGACACATACACGTAAATTCAACACATCAGGTCCCAATATTTTGTCGCAGCACTATACCTTGTTACGTCCTGCGCTCATTGCAAAGGGCTTAGATATGGTACACAGTCAACGCTATTTCACAATTTGGTCTCCACGTCAGGCGGGGAAAACGACTTATTTTCAGCTTTTGGCGAAGGAGTTGAGGGCGGAAGACTATAAGGTTTGTTACCTCAATTTTGAGGCTTATTTGCGGGCACCCGTCAGCACTTTTGTTAGTACCTTAATTTCTAAATTACAAGTAGCTTGGGAATTGCAAATAGAATCGCAAGATATAGCAGGTGTTTTTGATACTATTGAGGGTATTTCTAACGAAAAATTTGTCCTTATCGTTGATGAAGTAGATGGGATAAACCCTGAATATTTTGGCACATTTTTACATGCCATTCGGACTTTGTACCACACACGTGAAAATCATAGCCTAAAATCTGTTATACTTGTAGGAGTCA
>JAAFHL010000350.1:0-1920 GCA_013298365.1 Bacteroidota bacterium
CGTTAGGTCCTGTCCAAGCCCAACTCGTGCCATTCGTATGTGTACTCGACAAAGTAAGCGTACCACCTTGACAAACGGGACCATCATTGTTTGCTGATCCTGTTACATCACATTCTTGAAAACGATAGCCATAGCCCTCTCCTGGTGTAATTGCACCAGTAGAGGTGCCTGTGCTGCTCCCATCCAAGGCATTTATATAGTTACCACTTCCTCCCGTAGCATTTTCAATTCCAATAGCGGCACCTCCACTGATGCCTGTTCCTCTAGTACCATAGTGTATTTCTATTGCACCGGGGGTACTACTTGCAGGACCATAGAGCCAAATTTGTGCATTGTAGATTAAGCTTGCACTTGTACTGCCACCCCCATTGCTTGCGTTGTCTTTGAACTGAAATACATATACACCAGTAAGCGAAGGATGCGGACCCGAAGTGCAACTCCCTCCATTTATCTCATTTGAATGTCCATCTCTATGCCAAGCAGCTACTTCTAAATTAGACCCGCCAGTACTAAAGAAATCACTTGAAGAGATAGAGTTTGATGTACTTGCAGCATTAAAAGAAATCCAACCATTTGTACAAAAACGTACACTGCTATAGGCTGTTCCTATATAGGTAAAATTAAAAGGTAAGGTTACTGTCGTAGCCGCATCATCGCCTGTGGGTCCTGCCGTAGCAAGCGTAAAAGTGCTGTAGGTTTCCCCTGTCAGCACAACCCTTGAATAATTGGTGATTTGGGAAAACCCAAAAGAACAAAGAAAGAGCGCAAACAATAGCACGGTCATTTCTTTTTTCCGTAAGCAAACAAAATGTATCAATGTGTTCATAAAAATAAAAATAAACTATTGTAATAAAAATGTAAATGAATTATCAAGATATCAGCCATTAAATTAGGCTAAGAATGCAAATCATAGGTCAGCCTTCATAAACTAACAGGGTTTGCGAACTTTGTGTCATAAAAAATGGACACATCAGAAAGAAATACCTTTTGAAATGGTTGATGAGAATCTTTTTCATAAAAGTAAAATATTAATAAATGAAGAAAGTATAAATTCTGCTGCAAAGTTACGCCATTTAAATGTACGCCACAATAGTCATTTATGGCTATATGTCATAGTTTATATTTTGATATGAACGCATGGTATTATTGTCAGAAATACTCACTTAGGTGCTAAGTAGTCCTCTTGCATGAAACGTTTATGGCATCATACTTTCAGATAAAGCAAGGAAGGATAGCATAAAAAGAAATAAAATCCTATGCTAACGATCATGAGACTATTATTTCTTCGCCGTATTTTTTCCGCCATTGCAGGTGTTTTAATTGGAGATGCCCCCTGCAAGCTTTTGCCGTTGTTGGTGTCGTCTTGGTTAAGCACAGCTCACCAACCATTCGACTAAAATACCAATAATGGCAAAAAAATATGCCCCAAGCACTTCCAAAAGTTTGGAAATACTTGGGACACTTGCATTTACCTATTCCAAAAGCCTGGAAGCCCTTGGGCGTGTTTTTAGGGCGTTTTTGGAAATTTTGTGTGGTTTGTTAAACTGTTTCAAGGCTCTGCAGTTCGGCAGGCTCACTGACCACGACCGCTTGAAAAGTCTAACAAACCACCTAAAAAACCCGCTCTACTTTCACAGGCAAAGCGGCAGGAACAATAAAGTTTTTCTTATTATTACTCTTTTGCTACTTTTATGATTTTATTTTCAAAAGAAAGCGAATAAACCCCTGCGGCAAGGTGTTGCAAATCTAAGGTTGTATTTGCTTTGCCTGCAAAGAAATGGATTTATTCTTCCATTACTAATTGGTCTAAATTATTGTAAATCAATAATTTTCTACTTGTTAGCTCTGGGTCATTCACCTCAACATTTAACAAATTCTCTACCAGATTAGGCTAAGCTTGCATAATGTTGTCATTCATTT
>JAAFHL010000350.1:1930-5415 GCA_013298365.1 Bacteroidota bacterium
TCTATCTATCAACATGTCTGCCATAAAATATCGTAAATCCCTCCAATTCCCCTCAAATTTTCGTGCAAAGCACGAAAAAATATAAAATGGGACGGGAAATGCGTGTTTCTACTACCGATATTTTGTGCCTACGGCACAGAAAAACAACTTACTTATTATGATAGCAGATATGTTGATATATACAAATTGTAAGATTGTTTCACCGTTATGTTGGAGATATTTAGCTTAGCGCAGCCATGGATTAATATCCGTTTATTGATGAAAAAGAGTTCTTTTTCAGTTCCCTCAACAAGCGATTAGATACTTTATTACTTAATGCTGCTTAGTTGCATTTATTACTTGAATCTGCGATATAAAAAAGCTATCTCACATTTACCCATAGAATTACGTTTCAGACGTGCAAAAATTCCCTATCTTTGCAGCCTCAATTCATAATTCAACATTCCATGCGTATTCATTTCATAGCGATAGGCGGCAGCATTATGCACAGTTTGGCGATTGCCCTCAAACGAGCAGGACATCAGGTTTCGGGTTCTGATGATGCCATACATGAACCTTCTCGTACTCGTTTGGAGGATAATAGCTTATTGCCTGCGGAAATGGGCTGGTTTGCGGAGCGTATTACGCCTGATATTGATGCAGTTATTTTGGGAATGCACGCCTTTGCAGACAATCCCGAACTCAAAGCTGCACAAGATTTGCGCTTAAAAATGTATTCTTTCCCCGAATTTATCTACGAACATTCTCGGAACAAACAAAGAATTGTGATTGCAGGAAGTTATGGTAAAACGACCATTACTTCTATGGTAATGCACGTTTTGCGGGGTTTGGGACGTGAATTTGACTATTTGGTAGGGGCGCAGGTGCCGGGTTTTGACAATCCTGTGCGCCTAAGCGAAGATGCGCCCATTATTATCATGGAAGGTGATGAATATTTTGCGTCAAAAATAGATATGCGTCCCAAATTTTTGGTTTATCAGCCACATATTGCCCTCATTTCAGGCATTTCTTGGGACCATATCAATGTTTTTCCTACCGAAGTGGAATATAAAAGGCAATTTGGCATGTTGATAGCCGAAATGCCAAAAGCAGGCTACCTTATTTATAACGAAGGCGACAAGGAATTGAAAGAAATGATGATTCCGATGAAGGAGGTAGAATCTTTGTATCTTCATGCCTATTCTGTGCCAACTTATCGTATCAAAGACGAAAAATATACCATTACTCTGGGCAATACCACGATTGGCGGCTTGACTTCGATTGGTGGGGAGAAAATGCAGGTAGAGGTAATTGGCAAACATAATATGCTCAATATTGCCGCCGCCTGGAAAGTGTGTGAGCAAATTGGCGTGGAACTAAAACCTTTTTTGACGCAAATAGCGACTTTTAAAGGGGCAAAATCCCGTTTGGAGACAGTGGTAAATGAGCCTAAACGTATTGTTTTTAAAGACTTTGCACATGCACCTATCAAAGTTTCGGCTACAGTAGAAGCTGTTGCAGAAATGTACGGCACAAAGCGCAATTTGATTGCTTGCTTAGAATTGCATACGTTTAGCAGCTTGAATAAGCAGTTTATGAAGCAGTATAATAACAGCCTCAAAGCGGCAAAACATAAAATCGTTTTCATCAATAAACACACTTTGGAGGCGAAACGTATGCCACCGATTTCAAAAGAAGAAGTGCTTGCGGCGTTTGGTGATAAAAATATTGTCTATGTTTCCGAACCTGCGGATTTAGCAAATGCCTTGAAAAAAGCACGCATAGGAAATGATGTATATTTGATGATGTCATCGGGAGATTTTGCAGGTTTGAACTTAACAGAAGTGGGTTTGTAATAGCAGAAATCCAGCTTTTCATTTCATCAAAATAGGCATAAAAATTTCTTTTTTCACTTTTCTTTTATAAAAACTTGTAATATTTGAACAAATTTACTTTTTTTGCACTCCATTTCATTGAGTGGGGTAATAAAAAATAAGTAATTATTTTCTAATGTGTTAATTATTAATACATTAACTAAATTTAAGCCTTTCTAAACTAACGACATATCATGGCAGACGAAAAAGAAGTCCTTCAATCAGAAGAAGTATTGCAGGATACTGAAGGCGCAGGTGGCGCAGAATTTTGGAATCAATATAAAACACCTATTCTTGTTGTAGCAGGAATTTTGGCATTGGCAGTAGGCTATTTTGCTTGGACTTCTATGAATGCGGGCAAAAACGAAACGGCTGAGAATGCTGCTTATAATGCCGTATATTATTGGGAAAAAGATTCTTTGAAAAAAGCCTTAGAGGGTGATGGTGCTTCCGCAGGTTTGACTTCGGTTGCTGATGAATATGGCAGCACAGAGGTTGGCAATCAAGCAAAATACATGGCAGGTATCGCCTTGTTGAAACAAGGAAAAACAGATGAAGGCATCAAAATGTTGGAGTCTTTCTCAAAAGGAGATAACTTGGTTTCAGCTGCAGCTTACATAGCACTTGCTTTTGCAAACGAAGACTTGGGTAAACAAGCAGAAGCAGCCGCTTTATTTGAAAAAGCAGCAAGCACAACTACTGAAAAAGACGATCAATTGCGTCCTTTTGTGCTAAAACATGCAGGTGAGGCGTATGAGGCAGCGGGAAATAAGGCAAAAGCTTTGGAAGTTTACAAATCTATCAAAGAAAAATATCCATTAAGTTCAGAAGCTGCTTCGATTGATAAATATATCGGTCGTGCAGAATAAATAGTTCACGCAGATTAACGCAGATGAATCGCAGATTTTCGCAAATTGTGTTTCTGCGTTCATCTGCGTTTTTTTATCTGCGAAAATCTGCGAGAAATAAATGATAATTATGGCACACGACCTTTCGCATATTCGATACACAGATGGCAAAACACATAGAGATGATGTTGTTGCCATCGTTGTGAGTAAATGGAATCCTGATGTTACAGAAGCACTTTTTACGGGGGCAGTAGATGTTTTGCTTGCCGCAGGGGTTTCTTTTGACAATATTTTGCGTTACAATGTACCTGGCTCGTATGAGTTGCCCACAGGTGCCATGTTTGCCATAGAAAAAAACATGGAAGATGACCCAGTTGATGGCGTGATTTGCTTGGGCTGCGTTATTCAGGGTGAAACAAGGCATTTCGATTTTATCTGTCAAGCCGTTGCCGATGGCGTAATGCGTGTAGGCTTAGATTACAATATTCCTGCGATTTTTGGGGTACTTACCACAAATACAAACGAACAAGCTTTGGAAAGAGCTGGCGGAAAACTCGGCAATAAAGGCTGTGAAGCGGCTGTGGCTTTATTGGAAATGATTGATTTGCAACGTTTATAGATAAAAAATGTTCTCGCCTCTTTCATTTGATTTAGCAAATAGCGATTTTCGGCACAAAAGCATGATTCATGGAAGGTATCATGTATATCGAGTTATGTGTCATGTTTTGGTGCTGGCAGATGCGCTAAAAATGCCGAGAGAACGTAATTTAGCCTTTTTTTCGGC
>JAAFHL010000351.1 GCA_013298365.1 Bacteroidota bacterium
GATTTGCTACAAAAAGCTACAGAAATGGAATACATAGATGCCGAAAGTTGGGAGACAATTATGGAATGGCAAAAAAATCCAAGTCAGTGGCGACAAGGCTAAGTTGCTATAATAAGAAAAGTAAGCAAAAAACATTTTTATATTTGGCACTTTGTTTGTTAATGAAGGCTGTCTGATATGACAAAAAGGACTATTTTTAGTCAAAACAGTATTACATGGCTAAAAAACTAAATATAAATGATTTATCATAGAACGCTTGACCGACAGTTACGAAAACTTCATGCAAAAAAGGTTTCAATGTCCAATAATTTTGACGAGTTATTGGTGGTAATCAATGATACATATAATCGCTATGATAAAGACATTAAATTGATGGAGCGTGCTATGCTGCTAAGTTCGCAGGAATTAAATGCAGCAAACGAAAAAGCAAAAAGAGAATTTGAAGCAAAACTGGTGGCGCAAACGATTATCAAAGAAAAAGAACAGATATTAAACGCCATTAATGAAAATGTAAGTGAAGCTATTTTTAGAATAGCGGAAGACTATCAATTATTGTTTGTAAATAAAGCTTTTATTGAATTATTCGGTTTTGCCTCTGAACAAGAAGCGATGGAACATTCTTTTGGCTCTTTGTGTAAAGATGAGCAAATCAAATTCCATTTGGCGGAAAAATTTCTATTAAATGGAAAAATAGAAAAGGAAGAAATATGCTTTCATCGAGTAGATAATAGTATTTTTTGGGGGTTAATTAACATCGTAAGCATTAAAAATGAGGAGGGAAAAAGGGTATATGATGGTACAATCATTGATATTACCACTCAAAAAAATAATACAGAAGAGTTGAGCAAGATGAATCAAGAATTAGACCGTTTGGTGTACAGTATAGGACACGACTTACGTGCGCCGATTGCTTCTACCTTAGGCTTATTAGATTTGAGTCAAGATGAAACAGATATTAATACCATTAAACAATACAATGAAATGATGCGCAAGAGTTTAATGCGTTTAGATAGTTTTATTCAAGACACCTTAGACTACTCTCGAAATGTGCGCACACAAATAGAAATAACAGAAATAGATATAAAAAAAGAATTGACAGATATAAAAGAGTTGCTATTTTTAAGTGCCGAAATAAAAGATATTACCGTAAATATTGAAATAAAAGGCGAGAACGTATGTTATACAGACAATACTCGTTTTAATGTTATTGTAAGTAATTTGCTTTCCAATGCTTTTCGCTACCACGACAAGCAAAAAAGCGATAAATATATTGATATATGTGTTTTTTGCCAATACGATACAATAGAAATAAGCATTTCTGACAATGGGCAAGGCATAGAAAAAAGGCATATTGAACACATTTTTGATTTGTTTTATCGGGCAAATACACAAGTAAAGGGTACAGGTTTGGGCTTACACATTGTAAAAGAAGCTGTTAGTAAATTATCGGGCGAAGTTCATGTAAAAAGTGAACTTGGAAAAGGAACGGTTTTTGCGGTAAATCTTCCTAATGAAAAAAATCATTATATCGAAAATTTGAAAAAGTGATTATTAATTGTTTTCATAATACATAGATAAGAATTTTTATTTGGAATAAAAATAGTATTCATTATTTTAAAACACAATTACCTCGTTTTATATGAAAATAGAGCAACTTTTTTGGGAAAAAGAGACTGGCTGGAAGATGTTTAGCAAAAATCAACTAACAGTTGCCGCTCAGCTAGTATTGGTCTTTGGTCAAAGAGAGTGCATTGAAGTGCCTGAAATATATTCCGAGTTAAGAGAAAAATATCCTCATGCAGATATTGTTTTTTGCTCTACTTCTGGCGAAATTATGGATATCGAAGTAAAAGATGACAGCATTTCGGTAAGTGCCTTATACTTTGAAAACACACCCGTTAAAGCGATTTCTGAATATATTGCTGAAGCAAAAGACTCCTATTTAATTGGTAGAAAATTATCGGAAACACTCAATGCGCCAGATTTGAAGCATATTTTGGTGTTTTCTGATGGGCAAATTGTGAATGGAAGCAGACTCGTGCAAGGCTTAAATGATGCAGTAAATCATGCTATCCCGATTGCAGGGGGACTTGCAAGCGACAATGCCCGTTTTGAAAGAACCTCTGTGGGTTTAAATTGTGTGCCAAAAGAAGGAAATGTAGTAGCAATTGGTTTTTATGGCGAAAATTTTCAAATAGGACACGGCTCTATGGGGGGGTGGAGTACTTTTGGACCAGAAAGACGCATTACAAAGTCGCAAGACAATATCTTGTATGAGTTAGACCATGCTTCTGCCTTAGAACTATACAAAAATTACTTGGGAGAACAAGCCAAAGAATTGCCTGGGGCAGCACTGCTATTTCCCCTTTGTATCCGCACAGAAGAAAACGGAGAAATGATTGTCAGAACCATTTTGTCCATAGATGAGGAAAATCAATCCATGATTTTTGCAGGAGATATGCCCGTTGGCTCAACGGCGCAACTTATGTATGCCAATTTTGATAATTTAATAGATGGTGCTTCTGTTGCTGCCGAGATGACTTTGACAGGTTTGCGACACAATCATGCAAGTTTTGCTTTGTTAATTAGTTGTGTAGGGCGGAAATTGGTGTTAGGCGCACGTACCGAAGATGAGGTAGAGGAAGTGCGTTTAGCCTTGGGCGAAAATGTGGCAATTTCTGGCTTTTACTCCAATGGAGAAATTTCTCCCCTCATCGAATCGCCGAAATGTGAGCTTTACAATCAAACAATGACGATTACTACTTATTCAGAACGAGTTTGATTTGGTTACAATTTCTTAATATAGTCTCACTTTTGAGTTAATATCATTGTTTTTATTTTGCAGTCAAATAATTATACTGTAAAATAAGAACAATGGTAATAAAAACTTATACAAAAATTTTAATAGCAGATGATGAGGACGACATCATTGAGATATTGATGTATCATTTCAAAAGAGCGGGTTTTGAGGTTTTTACGGCAAATAATGGCAGAGAGGCGATGGAAATAGCCGTAGAAAAGAACCCTGACTTTATCTTATTAGACATTATGATGCCCGAAATTGATGGCATAGAAACGTGTAGAATACTGAGAGAAAACCCTTCATTTAAACACACCCCCATTTTTTTTCTTACCGCAAGAAGCGAAGAGTATTCGGAAGTTGCTGCTTTTGAAGCAGGTGCAGACCAATATATCATTAAACCTGTGAAGCCTCGTGCAATTGTCAGCCGTATTCAGGCGTGGATTCGGCGGCAAGTAGATATGGGCAAAATGCACCAAGAAGGCGTAATTCAAATTCAAGATATTGCCATTGTAAGAGACGCTTATTCCGTATTAAAAGAGGGAGAAGAAATTATTTTTCCCCGTAGAGAATTTGAATTGCTCTACTTATTGGCTTCAAAACCCGATAAAACCTTTCAAAGAGACGAAATTTTGACCACAATCTGGGGCGAAGATGTGCAGGTTGTAGATAGAACGATTGATGTACATATTCGTAAAATTCGGGAGAAATTAGGCGATAACTATATTCAAACCGTAAAAGGAGTGGGATACAAATTTATGAGCAATTAAGTCTTAGGAACAAGTGAAAAATAAAACAACCATTCTGTAAGAATCCAGAAAAGCTAAGTGTTTAAGTATCAGTTTTCTGGATTCTTGCAGAATGGATAAACTTTAACAAGTTGTTTTTCACTTATTCCTTATCCAAAAATCTCTGCAAAAACCTGTAAAGTTTTTGGATACTTAAATCCTTGAATATGATAGTAATAGTATTGAAATAAAGTCGTAATGTAGGCTCGTTTTTCGGCTTGTGTAAAAAAAATAGTTCTACAACTTTCCACGTCACTGTGCAAAAATGCTTGGACAAGTTGGCAAATCCTTGTATGCCCTTTTTCCCCATTTTGCATCACCCCACTCACAATGTCCCAATAAATCGGCTGTTTTTCATCTTGTACATTCCAACTTGGCGCAAAGCCCATCACTGCCGTAAATTTTGCCAAAAAAAACAAAAAAATAGGAATGAGTTTGTCTGTATGTTTATCTAATGCCAAAATAACGGATTTCAGCAAATCATAAATCTCCTCATCAGCCTCATCTAACTGCACACAATTCGTAAAAATCTCGATAATCGTTAGCCCCAAAGAAAGGTGAATCGCCTCTGTTTGAACATGTTGCAAAAAAACACTTGCTCGACTTTCTTGTATGCTATGCAAACTTGAACCTGATTTTTCATTATAAACAATTTCCAAGATAGACATATTTTGAAAGTTGCTATATTTTTTTCTACCCTGTGCAGAGCCATAAGATTTTAGCATAAAATCCTGAATCCCAAACTTTTGTGTATATAAACGTACAATTAAGTTGCTATCTTGATGACGTAATGTGCGCAAAACAATTCCTTCCGTTGTGTGGAGCATGATTTTATTTCATTATGTTATCAAGTGTTTGTTTTGCCTGCTTTGATGTTTACATGCTCAAACGCTCGAAAGAAGTAAGAAAGTTGCTGCTGATGTCGCTGTTTCAAATCTTCGATATTTATCAATTCATACACATTTATCCATTCCTCTTCTACCCACAATTCCACTTGTGGATTAATAATATACTCACCTTGATTCAAGCGAGTAAACAGTTTTTTGTTATATTTATCTACCCGCAACAACTCATTTTTGGACAAAATACTCGATATATAAGGTCTTTGCTTACGATATTCTGGAATAATTTGCGAAGGCAGATTTTCATAAAAAGCCATAAAATCTGCCGTTGAAAAGTGCGGATATAGGGTTCTATTCAGTTCATTTGCTGCCAAAATAATTCGCATTTCCATCGTAGCAAACATATAATGAAAAATGAGATACTCTGCCTGATGACTATCTATTTTTAACAAACGACTTCCGATTTTGAGCTTCAAACTTTCGGTTTTAAAATGAGGATAAAAACGAGTCAATACCTTTTTTTTGTAATCTCGTTGAATATCCGTCATTTTACTTTTTAGCCTTTGCTCATAACGTTCTATTTGTAAAGTCAGTGTTTTTTTCTCTCGTTCTAATTGTTCTCTTTGAATGTCATTTAATACATACTTGTTAGGCGTGAGATAATCTTTTACTTTTTTCATTCTTTCCCTGCTATGCTTCAATATCTCCTCAAAAGCCATCTGATTTGCCCTTTGTGATTGAAGAATATAGGTGCGATTTAGCATTTGATGAAACACATTTTTGCCGTCATTGCTCACACAAGTCAAATTTACTCCGTTTTTAAATAAATGTGTCATGATTTGAATGGATTCATACGAAATCGCATTCATAATAGGAGTCATATTGAAGGGATTTCTAAAATCTAAGCCATGTTTCTGCAATTTAGGCAGCAATAATTTGAGATTATCTTGCTCATATTCCAACAGCCACTTTCTACGCAG
>JAAFHL010000352.1 GCA_013298365.1 Bacteroidota bacterium
TTTACCATATCGCCCCAAATATCATACGCAAATTTTTTGCTACCTACCACACCCGCTACCACAGGTCCCGAATGTGCGCCAATTCTTACCTCAAAATACGGCTTATTTTCAGATATTTTTTGCGTTTTCCATTCACTTGTAAACGCAATCATTTCTTTTGCAGCACGTATCATGCGCAAAGCATGGTCGGCACTTGTTTCAGGTATGCCCGAAGCCACCATGTACGCATCTCCGATGGTTTTGATTTTTTCTAAGCGATATTTCAAAATAATCGTATCAAAACGCTTAAAACAATAATCCAGGTCTGATACCAAATCTTGTGGTGAAAGCTGCGCTGCAATACTGGTAAAATTCTTAAAATCGGTAAATAAAACGGTCACATTTTCATAATGTCTTGCGGTTGCAGCACCTTTTGTTTTCAGTTCTTCCGCAACTGCGACAGGCAAAATATTTAACAACAATTCCTCAGAACGTTCTTTTTCTTTGGCAATAATATCATTTTTTTCAGCCAAAACATTGCTGTATTTTTTCTCTTTTCTAAAACGAAGAAAAACACCTACTGCAACAAGAGTAACTAACAAAGCCATTGCCCAAGAAAGTTTCTTCTGACTCGCTTGCACCCTCAATTCTGCTTTATTTTCATTTAACTCGAAATCTTTATTAATAATTGCCAAAGAATCCGTAATTTTAATATAATTGAATGAATCTACCAAAGACCGTTGTTGCAACTCTAACAGTGCATTTTTAGCTTGAGCTTCATTCATACTTTGAACAGCTTCCTTATGTTCCTTCAAAATATCAAACATCATCATTTTTTCTTTTTCTTGGCGCGCTTTCTCTGCTGCAACTGCCTTAGGAGATGCTTTTTTCTCCATCTCTTTTTCTACTGGTACATAAATCACCGTTGGCGTTTGAGGGGCAGTTGCAATCTTCACCTCTGGCGTTTTAACAGGCTCATTATTAATAGGTTTGTAATTTGCCGCAGGAATTTCGACCTTCTTAGCAACCACAGCAACTTGTAGGATTTGCATTTTTTGTGCATACATTTCAGCTTCTTTATGGTCTTTTTTCCAGTCAGCTAAGTTTTTCAAGTAAGGTAAAATTTGTAATTGCAAATTTTTATTTCCCTCTTTTTCAGCCAAAAGTAGAGCATCTTCACATTGCGTGCGCAACCTACGGACAGATTTATTTTTCAGTCCTTCTGCACTTTCTTTTTTATAATCTTGAATTGCCTGATTTACGGCTTCTGCTGCATTTTTAGGCATTAGATTTGAATACAAAAGAGAGTCTTCTTTTATAATATTAATTTCAAAATTCGGTTTACTTTTTTGCGCAGAAAGTGGCAAATGAAAAGAAATTAAAAACGTAATGAGGAAAAAATATCGCATAACTATTAAGAGATTGGTAAAAATGAGTAGATTATCCAAATAATCGAAACAAAATAAATACATTAATGTGGGATTTCCAAACATTATTTTTAAAATATGAAAGTTATTGACTTCTCACATAAAAAAGCGTTAATATCAAAGCAACACTACTTACAATCATTATAGAAGGTTTTATATACAAGTCTTGCAAAAAGGGATTTTTACCTTGAAAATCGGGCTTTTCTTTGTGTAATAAATGCTTAACTTCTGCCTTTGTAAGCGTATCTTGATAAGTCGTTTCAAAAAGGGTAAAAGTATCTTTTTTTTCTATGCGCATTTGAAAAGCAAGCTGACGCAAATAACGTTTATCGGTTAAAAGATGATAATTTATTTCCCATTTTTGTGGAATAAGCCGATTTTCTGCCAGAGAATCTGTTTTAAAATAAAGCGAATCTATGTTTTTTGCATAGCCATTATAAGAAAGAAAATGACTTCCTTCCTGTGCAACAAGTTGCTGAATAAATTGTGTATAAATTTCTTGATTCGTTTGAGCATACTGATTTTGAAGTACTAAAACACAAAAAAATAATAAGAAAGAATTTTTTCCCATTTTCAACTTTCCATTTTCAACTTTCAACTTTCCATTCCTCATATCATTCCCCTTGATTTCAGCTCCAAATACTTATTTACCGCATTGATTGTTAGGTTTTCGGGCGGCGTGAGAATCGCAAGAATCCCATTTTGCTCTAATTCTCGTACAATTTGCTTTTTTTCAAAGGTAAAATTTTCGCCTATCGCTTTCATATACACTTCTTCTGTCGTTTTTGGGCGAGAAAGAATCAAGGATTTGAGTTCTGTATTTTCAAAGAAAACCACTAAAAGCAGATGATTTTTAGCGATTTGACGCAAAGAAGGAAGTTGCCTACGCATTGCAGAAAGCGACTCAAAATTAGTATATAAAATCATCAAACTCCGCTGATTTACCTTTCTTTTGATAAAAATATATAACCTTTCATAATCCGCCTCCAAAAAAGTATTGGTTTGACTATACAAGGTATCTAAAATGAGATTCATTTGTGTGGGCTTATTATCAGCGGCTACCCCCGAATGTATTTTCTCCGAAAAAGTAATCAAACCTGCCTTATCTTGCTTGTGAACGGCAATGTTAGAGACAACAAGCGACGTATTTATCGCATAATCTAACAATGTCATTCCCTCAAAAGGCATTTTCATTACCCTACTTTTGTCAATAATACAATAGACATTTTGCGCCTTTTCGTCTGTATATTGATTAACCATAAGTTTGCCACTACGAGCCGTTGCCTGCCAATTCAAGGTACGAAAATCATCACCTTGTACATATTCTTTGATTTGTTCAAACTCCGTTGTATGTCCTAATCGGCGGATTTTTTTGAGTCCTACATTTGTCAAACGATTGTGAATAGCGAGCAACTCATATTTTTTCATCTGCACAAAAGAAGGATAAACGGCAACATCTTTTCCTTCCTCAAATTGATAGCGTCTTTTGACCAAAGAAAATGGCGAATGAATAAATAAATTCAATGCACCGAAATTATAAACGCCTCTTGTAACAGGGCGCAGCAAGTACTGCATCGTTTTTGCGCTTCTTGCACCCAAGTTCGTATCAAACTGTAAATCACGTAGTTGAAACTGAAAAGGCACTTCATCTATAATTTCAATTTTTGTAGGAAAAGCATAACGATTTTCCAAATGCAGGGTTACTTCATTCGGGTCGCCATTAGAAAGTCGTTCAGGAATTTCTCTTCGAGCCTCAAAAGCCTCTTTTGTGCGATACAATAACAACACATCTAAGGCTGTCAATCCTCCCCAAACCAGGCTTGCCGCCTTCATCGTAGGCAATAAAAATGGGAAGAAATAGGACAACACAAAGCCCGTAGCAAGCCCGCCGCCTACAAAATAGGTGCGATTTGAGAGATATAAGGACGTAAAAAAATCACGCATTTTAATCAGTTATCAATTAACAGTGAGCAGTTATCATTATACAATGTAACTTTTTTTCTTTTGTAATAAGCATAAAATACGAATGTAGTATTTTCATAACCCATACTTTATTTCTTAATTTTGCATTACTTGTATTGAGCTTTGTCGAAATATTAGTTTTTCATTTCTTTTGAAGTATTCTTAGGCAAAAGTAAAGATTTTTTTTATCTTTTTTGTATATTTGCATAAAATTTATCTTTTCATGAAAAAACTTCCCATCGGCATACAAGATTTTCGCAAAATACGTGAAGGAAACTATCTTTATATAGATAAAACGCAGCAAATTCATAAACTCATTTCTGAGGGAAATTATTATTTCCTTTCTCGTCCTCGCCGCTTTGGTAAGTCTTTGACGTTGAATACAATAAAGGAGGTTTTTAAGGGAGAAAAAACGCTTTTTAAGGATTTATGGATAGAAAATAATTGGGATTGGTCGCAAACAAATCCTGTAATTCATATTCACTTTGAAGCAATGGGGTATAGAGATATTGGTTTAGAAAATGCTATCCATACTTTTATTCGAGAGCAGGCGGAAATACACGAAATCTTCCTAAAAAATGAAGGTATTACAAAAAAATTCCAAGAATTACTTGCCAAAATACACACAAAATATGGTCGTCAGGTAGTGGTGATTATAGATGAATACGATAAACCTTTGATAGATTATTTAGACGATATTCCGCAAGCAAAGGCGCATCAGCAAATTTTAAAGTCTTTTTACAGTACTTTCAAAAGCTCTGATGAACATATTCGTTTGCTCATGATAACAGGTGTTTCTCGTTTTTCAAGGGTTTCTATTTTTTCCGATTTGAATAATTTGTTAGATATTAGCCAAAATTATAGCTATCCTGACATTGTGGGCTATACACAAGCTGAATTAGACCATTATTTTTCGGACAGAATGGCACTTGCCGCTACCGCAAATAATTTGTCGCTTGATGCGTTGAGAGACAAAATAAAACTTTGGTACAATGGCTATACTTGGGACGGAAAAACGGCTATTTACAATCCCTTTTCCATTCTTTGCTATTTTACAGACTACCAATTTATGAATCATTGGTTCAAAACGGGTACGCCTACTTTTTTGATTAAATTGCTCAAAGACAGAATGTTGTATGATTTTGGCGAAATGATTGTAGGGCAAACATTTTCAGATAGTTATGACATTGAAAATTTAGATACTGTCCCTTTGTTGTTTCAAACGGGTTATCTTACTGTCAAACATGTTGATAACGAATTTGGGCTTATTACCTTGGATTATCCCAATAAAGAAGTAAAAGACTCCATGTTAGCGTATTTAATTGGCGCATTTCGCTATCGGGCAAACTCCGAATCTGCCCCCTTAGTCTTGCAAATTTCACAGGCGTTTGTGCGCAACAATATCGAAAAAGTTATCTCCATTTTGACTACTTTGTTTGCAGACATTCCTCATCAGATTTTTATCGCAAAAAAAGAGGCTTATTATCATTCTATTGTCCATTTAATTTTCACCTATATGGGACAATTTATTGATAGTGAGGTAAGTGTCTCGCATGGGCGCATTGATTCTGTGGTAAAAACGGCTACCCATATTTATATTTTGGAGTTCAAATTAGATGCAAGTGCAGAAATCGCTTTTGCGCAAATTGTCCAAAAAAATTATGCCGCAAAATACAGGCATTTAGATAAAGAAATCGCAGGAATAGGCATCAATTTCGATAGTGAACTCAAAACCATTGATGATTGGAAAATAGAAACACTTTAAACGTTGGCAGCCTATAAAAGACTGCCAACGCTAAAATTTATTTAATTACGTCCTATCTTAACGCAATATGGTTACTGTACCAATACGCTCTGGCTTTTCACCCTTTCTACCATAAGACATTCCGCCCCATTCTCTGTTTCCTTTGAACTTGGCTTTGTGAACTTTCCAAACAAAAGCGTCAGAATTAATGTCTTTTCCGTTTTTGTCTTTGCCGTCCCATGCTTGAGTAGGTCTGCCCATTTCGTCAAGCTGACTTGCTGCCCAAACGAGGT